>JAWVDZ010000289.1:0-3859 GCA_033856955.1 Gaiellales bacterium | reverse complement strand
GGGCTCGAGTGCAAGGTCTACATGGTGCGGGTGTCCTACGACCAGAAGCCGTACCGGCGAATGATGATGGAGACGTGGGGCGCGAGCGTCGTTCCCAGCCCCTCGCCGGACACCAACTCCGGACGCGGCATCCTGGAGGCCACGCCCGACTCCCCCGGCAGCCTCGGCATCGCGATCTCGGAGGCGGTCGAGGACGCCGCCACGCACGACGACACCAGCTACGCGCTGGGCTCGGTGCTGAACCATGTGCTGCTGCATCAGACGGTGATCGGGCAGGAGGCGCAGAAGCAGCTGGAGCTGGCCGGTGAGAAGGGCGTCGACGTGGTGATCGGCTGCGTCGGCGGCGGCTCCAACTTCTCGGGCCTGGCGCTGCCGTTCGTGCGCGACAAGATCGCCGGCGCAGAGATCGAGATCGTTGCCTGCGAGCCTGCCGCCTGCCCGACCCTGACCCGCGGTCCGTACGCCTACGACTTCGGCGACACCGCTCAGCTGACGCCGCTGGTGGCGATGCACACGCTCGGCCACGACTTCGTGCCGCCCGGCATCCACGCCGGCGGGCTGCGCTATCACGGCGCCGCACCGATCGTCTCGCAGCTGCTGGTGGACGGCCTGATCAGGGCCGAGGCATACCGCCAGCGCGACGTGTTCGCAGCGGCGATCGAGTTCGCCCGCAGCGAGGGCATCGTTCCCGCGCCGGAGAGCGCACACGCGATCCGAGGCGCGATCGACGCCGCGCACAGGGCGGACGAGGCCGGCACATCACAGGCGATCGTGTTCAACCTGTCCGGGCACGGGCACTTCGACATGGCCGCCTACGACGCGTACCTGCACGGCCGGCTGGAGGATTTCGAGCTGCCGGAGGCCGAGATCGAGCGGGCGCTGCGGGCGATCGAGAGCCTGCCCAAGCCAGCCGGAGCTCCGGTTTGACGAACTGCCCGGCGTGCGGCAGCGTCGTCCCCGAAGGAGCGCGCTTCTGCCCGTCATGTGGCCGGTCGCTCGCGGTCGGCGCGGCCACCGAGGAACGAAAGCTGGCAACCGTCCTGTTCGCCGACCTGGCGGGCTCGACGGAGCTGGCGCTGACGCTGGACGCCGAGCACCTGCGAGCGTTCCTGGCCGACGTCTACAAGGAGCTGTCGCAGGCGGCGGCAGCGTTCGGCGGCACGGTGGAGAAGTTCATCGGAGACGCCGTGATGGCCGTGTTCGGCGTGCCCCAGGCACACGAGGATGACCCCGAGCGGGCGGTTCGCGCCGCGCTCACGATGCGGTCCCGGCTGACCACCGTGTCCCGCCGCCACCAGGTGGACGGCGTGCTGCGGGTCGGCATCTACACCGGGGTCGTGGTTGCCGGCATCACGCCCGGTCGCGACTTCCTGGTCACCGGCGAGGTGGTCAACCTGGCGGCCCGGCTGCAGCAGGCGGCGCTGCCGGGCGAGGTGCTGGTGGGCGAGCCGACCTTCCGAGCCCTGCAGCCGCTGGTGCGCACGACGCAGCCGCGCTCGCTGGTCGTGAAGGGCCGCAGCGGGCCGATCGTGGGATACGCGGTCGAGAGCGTCGCCCCGGCCACCGCCTACCGCCGCCGCCGCCAGCGGGGGCCGTTCGTGGGCCGATCGGGCGAGCTGCAGCTGATCTCCTCGCTCGTCTCACGAGCCATCGAGCACCGTCGGGCGCATCTGGTGACGGTGATCGGAGAGGCCGGCATCGGCAAGAGCCGGCTGGCCGAGGAGGTGGTCGTCGACCTCCAGCACCACCCGGAGCCGCCGGTGGTCTGGATCGGGCGCTGCCTGCCATACGGCGAGGGCGGGCCGTATGCGCCGCTCTCGGAGGTGCTGCTGCGGGCGGCGGACGTGCCCAGCGGCACTCCCCGCGAGGAGGCCCGCCGCCAAGCGGCCGGCCAGCTGACCGCGCTGCTCGGCGAGGAGGCCGAGCAGACGATCGGGGACGTGCTTCGCACCGCCGGCCTGGGGGACACCCGCGAGCTGCCCGATGATGACGATGACGACCTCGAGGGCCTGGGCCGTGGCCGCGACGCCTGGCGCCAGGTGCTGATCGCGCTGGCCGGACGTCAGCCGGTGCTGGTGGTGGTGGAGGACGCGCATTGGGCGGAGCCGGCGCTGCTCGACCTGATCGAGTCGCTCGCAACCGGCGAGTCGCGGGTGCCGCTGGTGCTGCTGTGCCTCGCCCGCGACGACCTGCTGCGGGCGCGTCCCTCGTGGGGTGCGGGACTCCGCAACTCCAGCGTTGTCACGCTCGATGCGATCGAGGATTCCGAGATGCGGCGCCTGGCGGAGTCGCTGCCGGCGGGCGAGGAAGGCCCCGGGAATGCCGTCGACCTGGCCGGCGGCAACCCGTTCTTCCTCGAGGAGATGCTGGCGATGGCTGCCGAGGGCGGACGCTCGATGCCGCCGACGGTGCAGGGCGTGATCGCGGCCCGGCTCGACCTGCTGCCGGCCGAGGAGAAGCGGTTCATCCAGCGCGCGGCGGTGATCGGGCGCACCTTCGGCGTCGAGGAGCTTGCCGTTGTCAACCCTGACGGCGGCAAACGGCTGGTGGCGAACCTCTCCCGCCGCAGCCTGCTGGTGCCGCTCGGCGCCGGCTGGGGATTCAAGCACGTGCTGATCCGCGACGTGGCCTACGAGTCGGTGCCGCGCAGCGAGCGGGCGCGGCTGCACCTGGAGCTGGCGCGGTGGTTCGAGCAGCGGCCGGACGCCGATTCCCAGACGACGGCCGGACACTACGCGTCGGCCGTCTCGCTGGGCACCGCGTCGGCGCGTGGAGACGCGGTGCGGATGCTGCTCAAGGCGGCCTCGGACGCGCGTGAGGTGTACGCTCACGGGCTCGCGCTGCGCCAGGCTGGGCTCGCGCAGTCGATGGCGGAGGACGATCGCGAGCTGGCGCTGGCGGCAGAGGCGGTCGCGGACGCATGCTGGATGGCGGAGCGGCTGGACGACGCCTTCGCCTCGTATGGCACGGCGCTCGAGCACGGTCACGCGGCCGGGCTGGGCGAGCGGGACATGGCGCGCCTATCGTGGAAGTGGGTCGATCTGCCCACTCGCTGGGGCGGCGCTCAGCTGGGCACGCCGCCCACCCGGGAGGCGATCGAGGCCGAGATCGCGGACGGACTTCGAAACGCCCGCGCCGCCGGCGCCGAGACGCTCGAGGCGCGGTTGCTGATCGCAAGCGCGCTGGTGGTGTGGCGGTTCGAGAACGAGGCCGAGCCGCAGGAGCGGGCGCTGGAGGTCGCCGAGGCGGCACTCGCGCTGGCCGAGCGGGTGGGCCACCCGATCGTGATCTCGGCGGCCCTGGACGCGCGTTCGGCGCTGCTTCATGCGCTGCGCCGGTTCCGCCAGGCGTCGCTGGCAGATGAGCGCCGGATGTCGCTGATCGGTCGCATCTCGTCGCGCGAGGAGCAGATGGACATCTGCGCCGCGACGGCGCGGACCCGCACCGTGCTGGGGGATTACGCCGGGGCGGTGGCGGCTGCGAACCTGGCCGATGAGCTGGTGGCCGGCGGCGATCAGCGCTGGGTCGCGTTCCCCGCGCGCACGCGGATCGAGGCCTACTTCTACTGGGATCGCTGGGACGAGGCGATGGCGGCGCACGACCGCTTCCTGGAGGTGTACCGAAGCGGGCAGCGGCACCGGCGCCTGAACGTGCCGGGCCTGATCGGCGGGGTGGGGGTGGCGATCCACCTGCTGCGCGGCGACCAGGAGTCGGCCGACACGATCGAGCGACGGCTGGGCGCGAAGGTGCCCGGACACTTCGATCTGATCGTGTCGCATGCGCTGCTGGGATGCGGCGAGCCGGCACAGGCGCTGGACAGGGTCGGGAACGTGCCGTTCTCGCGCGTCTGGGTGCTCGC
>JAWVDZ010000288.1:0-4438 GCA_033856955.1 Gaiellales bacterium | reverse complement strand
GGGGCCGCGCGGGCGCGGGCATGGTGCACACGGTCGCCTTCCGGGTCGCCTCCGCGGACTCCCTCTCGTTCTGGCACGAGCGGCTGACCGCCGACGGCCTCGCGCCCGGGCTGGAGGCCGACCGGGTCACGTTCGCCGACCGCGAGGGTCTGCGGCTCGAGCTCGAGATCGACACCAGCGGCGACGAGCCGCTGGTGGCCGAGAACCCCGAGATCCCGCCCGAGCACGCGATCCGCGGGTTCGCCGGCGTGCGCGCCTATGCCACCGACCCCGACCTGGGCCGCGACTTCCTTGAGCAGACGCTGGCGTTCGAGCCCGACGGCGAGGCGCGCTGGCAGATCCGCGGCGAGCGGCGCGGCTCGTTCTACACCCGCGACGCCGCGCCCCCCGAGCACGGGCTGAGCGGCGCCGGCACCGTCCACCATGTCGCCTGGGCGTCGCCGATGGACGAGCACGAGACCTGGCAACGCCGGGTTGCCGAGGCGGGCATGCGGCCGACTCCGGTGATCGACCGCTTCTACTTCCGCTCGGTCTACTTCCGCGAGCGAGCGGGCGTGCTGTTCGAGATCGCGACGCTCGGCCCCGGCTTCGCGACCGACGAGCCGCTCGAGGAGCTGGGCCGTCACCTCTCGCTGCCGCCGGCCTTCGAGCATCTGCGCGGGCAGCTGGAGGGTGTGCTCACGCCGCTGCCCGAGCCCCCGCGCCACCCCGTTTCGCGCTAGATGGTTGACTCCATATTCGGCGTGGATGAAGGGCGGAGCATAGGGCGCGTTGGCCGGCGGGAGCGCTCGCAGCGCAGGCTGGGGAAGCCCCGGGCAAGAGCGATCGTGCGGCCAGCGTGTCTTGGGCCCGATCCTGCGCCGCGGTGGACGTGGAATCAACCATCTAACGAGCGCGCGGCAACGTGCGCATCAACCCGGCCATCTCCACGGCCGCGGCGGCCGCCTCGGCGCCCTTGTTGCCGTGCGCGCCGCCGGCGCGAGCCATCGCCTGGTCGTGCGTGTCGGTGGTGACCAGCCCGAAGGCGACCGGCACGCCGGTGTCCTTGGCGGCGTCCGTGATGCCACGCGCCGCCTCGGCGCAGATGTACTCGAAGTGCGGCGTCTCTCCCCGGATCACGCACCCCAGCGCAACCACGGCGTGGTGTCCGCCCGCCTCGGCAAGCCGCCGGCAGGCCAGCGGCAGCTCCCAGGCGCCCGGCACGAGCACGACCGTCACCCGGTCGTTGTCGATTCCGTGCCCGGCAAGCTCCTCGACCGCTCCCTCGAGCAGCAGCTGGACGACGTCCGCGTTGAACCTGGAGGCCACGATGGCGACGTCCAGGTCGGCGTGCGGGCGACCGACGATCGCGTTGTAGCCGTCCGGTACCTCGATCTCGCCCACCCCGAACTCGCTCACGGTCCGAACGGACCCTCCGTGAACGGCGCGGGAACGCCGTCGGTGACGTCCAGCACACGTCCCTGGTGGGTGATGGTGTGTCCCATCCGCTCCACCTTGGTGCGCAGGTACTCGGCGTTGACCCGGTTCGGCTCGGCCACGATCGGCAGCTGCGCTGTGACCGTCAGCCCGTAGCCCTCGAGGCCGACGATCTTCTTGGGGTTGTTGGTCAGCACGCGGATCGTGGACAGGCCGAGATCGGCCAGGATCTGCGCGCCCATGCCGTAGTCGCGCGAGTCGACCGGCAGGCCGAGAGCGACGTTGGCGTCCACGGTGTCCATGCCCTGCTCCTGCAGCTCGTAGGCCCGGAGCTTGTTCAGCAGCCCGATTCCACGCCCCTCCTGGGCGAGGTACAGAAGCACGCCCCGCCCCTCCTCGGCGATCTGCGACAGCGCCCGCTCAAGCTGGTCGCCACAGTCGCAGCGCAGCGAGTGGAAGACGTCGCCGGTGACGCACTCCGAGTGCACCCGCACCAGCACGTCGGAGGCTCCGTCCACATCGCCCATCACGAGTGCGACATGGTGCTGGCCGTCGATCATCGATCGGTAGCCGTGGGAGACGAAGTCGCCGTAGCGCGTGGGCAGCTGGGCGCTTGCGATCCGCTCGACCAGCTTCTCCCTGCGGTGGCGGTAGGCGACCAGGTCGGCCACGGTCACCATCTTGAGGCCGTGCTGCTCGCAGTAAGCAACCAGGTCGGGCACCCGCGCCATGTGTCCGTCATCGTTCATCACCTCGCAGATCACGCCGGCGCCCGAGAAGCCGGCCATCCGCGCCAGGTCGACCGAGGCCTCGGTCTGGCCGGTGCGCTCGAGCACGCCGTGCGGGCGGGCGCGGAGCGGGAACACGTGGCCGGGCTGGATCAGATCCTCCGGCCGGGTTGCCGGATCGACCGCCACTCGGATCGTGTGCGCGCGGTCGGCGGCCGAGATGCCGGTCGAGACGCCCGTCCTGGCCTCGATCGAGACGGTGAATGCGGTGCCGTAGGGTGTGCGGTTGAGCTGCGTCATCATCGGCAGCCCCAGCTCGTCGCATCGCTCGGGGGTCAGCGAGAGGCAGATCAGGCCGCGCGCGAAGCGGGCCATGAAGTTCACGGCCTCGGGCGTCACGCACTCCGCGGCCATCACCAGGTCGCCCTCGTTCTCGCGGTCGGGCGAATCCACCACGACCACCATGCCGCCCGCCCGGATGTCAGCGATCGCCTCGTCGATCGTCGCGAACGGCGAGTCCTTCAGATCGGGGTAGAGCTCTTTGTAGCGTTCGTCCACAGGCATCTTCACGATCAGGGTAGCACCGTGCTCTGCGCGGGCAGCAGCCGCTCGATGTACTTGCCGATCAGGTCCGACTCAAGGTTGACGCGGCCGCCTTCGCGGAGCGAGCCGAGGTTCGTGACCTGCAGCGTATGCGGGATGATCGAGACCGAAAAACTCTGCTCGTCGAACGCGGTCACGGTCAGGCTGATGCCGTTGACGCAGATCGAGCCCTTCTCGATCACGTAGCGCAGCACCGTGCCGGGGGCGGTGAAGGTCATGTTGACGGCCTCCCCCTCGGGTTCGGCCGACACCAGCTCGCCGACCGCGTCCACGTGGCCCTGCACCCAGTGGCCGCCCATCCGGTCGCCCGCCCGCAACGCCGGCTCGAGGTTGACCGGCGCTCCTGCGGCCAGCGCCCCCAGGGTCGTCCGGCGCAGCGTCTCGGGCACGGCGTCGAATGCCAGCCGGACATCGTCGATCGCCGTCACGGTCAGGCAGCAGCCATCCACCGACACCGAATCACCGATGGCGGCATCGGCGGCGACGCCCGTCGCCTCGACCACCAGGCGTGGCGGCGGTGCGACCACCGTTCCCCGCTCCTGCACGATCCCCGTGAACACGATCAGACCTCTCTCAGCTCTGCCATCAGCAGCGTATCGGGACCAACCGATTGGGAGGTCACGCCGGAGGCCGCCACGGCGTCGGCCAGCCCTCCCGCCGACCAGCCGGCGACCACGCCCGGCCCATCGCCCAGCAGCAACGGTGCCACGAATAACGCCAGCCGGTCGATCAAGCCCTGCTCGAGCAGCGCCCCCGCCAGCCGCGCCCCGCCCTCGACCAGCAGCGATGAGATCTCGCGACGGCCCAGCTCGGCCAGCGCATCCGCCGGCCGCTCGGCCTCGATCACGTCCACCCCAGCCTGCTTCAGTCCAGCGGTGTCCGCTCCAGGCGAGACCACGACCGACAGCGGCAGGTCGCGGGCACTCTGCACCAACGCCGAGTCCAGGGGCAGGCGTGCCCGACGGTCGAACACCACCCGCAGCGGCTGCCGCTCGGCGGGGGGTGTGCAGTCGCGGGCGGTCAGCATCGGGTCGTCCGCCAGCGCCGTTCCGGCGCCGACGGCAACCGCCGAGGCTCGTGCCCGCCACTCGTGGACGAGCGCACGGCTGCCGGGCGACGAGATCCAGCGCGACTCGCCCGACGCCGTCGCGGTACGGCCGTCCAGGCTGACCGCCGCCTTGTAGGTGACATGCGGACGGCCCAGAAGGACGAGCGCGCGGAAGCCGGCATTCTGGAGCCGGGCCCGGCGGGCGATCTCGCCGTCGGCGACCTCGACCTGGATCCCCGCGGAGCGCAGCCGTTCGATGCCGCGTCCGTCGGTGCGAGGATCGGGATCCGGTGTCGCCACGACCACCCGCGCCACGCCGGCCGCGATCAGCGCGTCCGCGCAGGGCGGCGTGCGGCCGTGATGGACGCACGGCTCGAGGCTGACGTAGACGGTCGCACCGCCCGCGTCGCCGGCGGCCGCCAGGGCGAGCACCTCGGCGTGCGGCAGGCCGGGCCGTTCGTGCCAGCCCTCGCCGATCGTCGTTCCGTCGCGAACGATCACGCAGCCCACCATCGGATTGGGGGCGGCCGTGCGAGCGCCCAGCTCGGCGAGATCGATGCAGCGCTGGAGCCGCTCGAGATCGGTGGCGTTCATCCCGCTGACCCGCTGGCCTAGACTTCGCTCGGTGCGGCGACCGCCGCGC
>JAWVDZ010000287.1:0-4949 GCA_033856955.1 Gaiellales bacterium | reverse complement strand
ACGACCACGTTCGAGCCGTCATCCAGGTCTGCGGCGACGCGCCGCGCGACCGCCAGGGCCGCCCCCGCCGAGACGCCGGCGAAGATGCCCTCGAGGTCGAGCAGCTTGCGCAGGGCGAGCACCGACTCGCCGTTTGAGACCAGCACCTTGCGGTCGAGCTCGCTGATGTCCAGGATCGGCGGCGTGTAGCCGTCCTCGAGGCTGCGAAGGCCCATCACCAGGTCGCCCTGCAGCGGCTCGGCGGCGACGATCTGCACGTTCGGGTTGACCTCGCGCAGCCGCCGTCCGTTGCCCATCAGCGTGCCGCCCGTCCCGAGGCCGGCCACGAACGCGTCCACCTGGCCGTCGGGCACCTGGTCGAGGATCTCGAGCGCCGTCCCGCAGTAGTGCGCGCCGGGGTTGGCCTCGTTGGCGTACTGGAACGGCATGAAGACGCTGGGGTCGCGCTCGGCCAGCTCGCGGGCCATCGCGACGGCGCCGTTGGAGCCCATGTTGCCGGGCGAGAAGATGATCTCGGCGCCGTACATGCGCAGCAGCTCGACCCGCTCCGGCGTGGCCGACTCAGGCATCACGACGGAGACCGGATGGCCCTTGACCTTGCCGATCATGGCCAGCGAGATGCCGGTGTTGCCGCTGGTCGGCTCCAGGATGCGCTGGCCCGGCAGCAGCTCGCCTGATTCCTCGGCCGCCTCCACCATCGAGAGCGCCACGCGATCCTTGACCGAGCCGGTGGGATTCTGCTCCTCGAGCTTCGCGAAGATCCGCACCCCCGGCTTGGGGGTCATCCGCGGAAGCTCGACCAGCGGCGTGTTGCCGACCGCCGAGAGGGCCGCGACGCGCTCGGTCTGGAGGCAGCTCACGGGTGGGAGCCTCCTGCCATCGCCGGCAGCACGATCACGGTCGCCTCGGGGGTGACCGTGGTCTCGAGCCCCTCGCCGAGACGCACGTCCTCGTTGTTGACGTAGACGTTGACGAACCGGTTCAGCTCGCCGCCGTCGTCGAACAGGTGCCCCTTGATCGCGGGGAAGCGGTTGGTGAGGTCGTCGAGCAACTCCCGCACGGTGCCGCCGGTGGCGTCCACCTCGCGAGCGCCGCCGACTGCCTGTCGAAGGATGGGGGGCATGCGGACGGTCGACATGTTAGGCAACGGCCTCCTGGATGGTGGGAACGGCCCGGGTCGCGCGAACCGGCGCGGCGCAGAACTGCTCGTAGTCGATGAAGTGGATCTGGTCAGGATCCTTGCTGCAGACCGGGCACTGAGGGTCGCGATGCATGCGCAGCTCCACGAACTCCATGGAAAGGGCGTCGTAGCGTAGCTGGCGGCCGATCAGCGGGTCTCCCACGCCCAGCAGCAGCTTGATGGCCTCTGTTGCTTGAAGGGTTCCGACCACGCCCGGCAGCACGCCCAGCACGCCGCCCTCGGCGCAGGACGGCGCCAGCTCCGGCGGCGGTGGCTCCGGGTACTGGCAGCGGTAGCAGGGGCCGACGCGCGGCGCGTAGACGGTGACCGAGCCCTCGAACTGGTAGATCGAGCCGTGCACAACGGGGATGTTTGCGACCAGGCTGGCGTCGTTCAGCAGGTAGCGGGTGGGGAAGTTGTCGGTGCCGTCCACGATCACGTCGTAGCCGGTGATCACGTCCATCACGTTCTCGGACGTCATCCGCTCGGTGTACTTGACGACCTTCACCTCGGGATTGAGAGCTTTCAGCGTCTTCTCGGCGGAGTCGACCTTGGCCATGCCGATGCGATCCTCGGTGTGGAGGATCTGCCGCTGGAGGTTCGAGCGGTCGACCACGTCGCCGTCGATGATGCCGAGCGTGCCCACGCCGGCGGCAGCCAGGTACATGGCGGCGGGCGAGCCAAGGCCGCCGGCGCCGATCAACAGCACCTTGGAGTCGAGCAGCTTCAGCTGCCCCTCCTCACCCACCTCCGGGATCAGGGTGTGGCGGCTGTAGCGCTCAAGCTGCTGCGCACTGAGCGTGCGTGGGGTCTTCCACTCGTGGCCGTTCTGCTTCCACTGCGTAAACCCGCCACTGATCGAGAGAACGTCGCCAAACCCGAGCTCGTTCAGCGTCTTTGCGGCATATGCCGAGCGGTTGCCGGCGGCGCAGTACACGATCACCGGCGCCGCCCTGTCGGGCACGGCGTTGTCGATCCGCGACTCGAGGTTGCCGCGGGGGATGTGGATCGCGCCCGGGATGTGGCCCTGCTCCCACTCGTCGCGCTCGCGAACGTCGAGCAGCACCGGTCGTGGCTCTGCGGTCAGCCGCTCGGCAGCGTCCTTCGGCGAGATCTCGTTGATCTCGCGCTTCACCGCTGCCAGATGATCGCGGTACGTGGCCACGTCCATCACCTACCCTTTCAGCACAACTCCCCGCTCGCGAACGCGGCGGGGCGGAAAATCTTCATCAAACTCTAGCCCGGAATGGATCCAAACTCCATCCCCGTACTGTTGTGAACGAGTCCGGCGCGACAGATATTCCCACCCGCCGGCGGCGGCTGCTGGTGGTCGTCGGGCTTGCCCTCTCGGCCGGGCTGGCCGCTGCGATCGCGGTGGCGCTGACGACCGGCGGGGGCGGATCGGCTGCCCCCGTCCTTCCCGCTCGGACGACGCCGTTCAGTGGGTCGCCACCGCTCAGGATCCAGCTGCCAGGGGGCGACCTGAAGGGCACCCGCGCCCAGTTGCGGGCGGCGCAGCGTGAGCTGCCGCCGGGCGACGTGAGGATCTCCGTGGCGCGAGCGATGGCTGGATACTCGAGCGGAGGAGCGGCGGCGACGCTGGCAGACCTCCGCGCCCTTCCCCAAGGAGAGCCGGTCGTCAGCCTGCACCTGGGGCTGGGCGAGCTCTGGTCTGGCGAGCAGGCGGAAGGGGTTGCCGAGCTCAAGCGGACTCGGACGCTTGACCCGCACGGCTTCTACGGCTCGCTTGCCGACAACGCGCTACACACCGAACAGCGCCCCGACTATCCGATCTACGTCCCGCCGCCCACGGTGCCTTCCGGCGATGATGTCAAGCGGTTGCGCACGCTTGCCGCGCGGCGGCCAAACCGCTCTGACCTGTGGCTGGCACTCGCCTACCGGCTTCAGCGAACCGACCATGCCGAGGCCATCGCTGACGCCCGCAAGGCGCTCGAGCTCGACCCCACCGGTGTATCTCCCCAGGTGGCCGTCGCGGTGATCGGGTATTCGAAGGACGATCCGACCGCCTCGTTTGCGGTGCTCGGGCCTCTCACGGAGCAGGTGTCGGACACCGGCGAGGTGCGCTTCCACTTCGGTGAGCTGCTGTACTGGCTGAAGAAGGACGTGGACGCCGAGGCCCAATGGCGGCAGGTGGTGCAGGACTCGCCGACGTCGGTCTACGGCCGCGCGGCCGCACTGCTGATGAAGCAGCTTGGCGGGTGATCAGGTCACGCGGCTTGCGCCGACGTAGGTCTCGTCGTACCAGCCGGCGAGCGGGCTGATCCGCACCACGTCGCCGGTATGCGGAGCGTGGATGAACCGGCCGCCACCGATGTAGATGCCGACGTGGCCGAGGCCGTGGAAGAAGACCAGGTCGCCCGGCCGCAGCATCGATCGCGGCACGTGCCGGCCGGCCCGGTACTGGTCGGCGGCGACGCGGGGCAGCGACACCCCCAGCCTTCCGTAGACCCAGGCCACCAGCCCAGAGCAGTCGAAGCCCGCCGGGCTCTCGCCGCCCCACACGTACGGCACGCCCAGCTCGTGGCGTGCCAGTGCCACCGCCCGTGCTCCCAGGCTGCCGGCCTGCGCCTGATGGTGGTGGTGGGATCCGGTCGATGCCGGCGCGTGGCGAACGTGCCGGTTCACGGCCAGGTGCAGTCGTGCGCGAGTGTGGTCGCCGACCTGCCCGTCCACCAGCAGGCCGTGGCGCGCCTGGAAGTGCTTGACGGCGCGCAGGGTGACGGGGCCGAACGCGCCGTCGGCGGGCACGCCGAGCGCTCGCTGCAGCTCGGCCACGGCCGGGCCGCGGTCGTGCAGCCGCAGCACGACCTCGCCCGTGCTGCCGTGCTGCTCGTCCGCCATCGCCGCCCGCGTGTGCGGGCCGACCTCGCCGTCCACCAGCAGCCCGTGCTCGGCCTGGAACCGCCTCACCGCCCTCAGCGTGATGTGGCCGAAGACGCCGTCCGCCGAGACCCCGAGCATGCGCTGGATGCGGACGACGTCAGGCCCCGCGTCTCCCAGCCGCAGGATGCGGGGATGCACCCGGCGCGCCCCGGCTTTCGCCGACGCCTGGTGCTCCTTCCCCGCCGCGTAGGCGGGCGCCCCCAGCCCCGACGCGGTCGCAGCCATCACAAGCGGCACGCTCATCCGGCGTGCCCGCCGTCGTCGGCGATACGACTCGCGTCGGCGAAGCGAGCGCGCCGTCGACGCTTTCCAGAGGTCGGGTGACGCGAGGTCTCTGACGGCACTCGGCTCCACTGGGGACGACGGTACGCCCCGGTTGTCATGCTGCGGTTAGGTGACCGTGAAGATCTTGTACATGCCCGCGTGGATCCGGCAGTAGAGCCGGTACCTGCCGGCGCCCAGCGTGCGGCTGACCGAGATGTGATCGCCGCCGGCCGAGATGAGGCGGCTCTGGAACAGGATCCTGCCGGTGCTGATCCGTTTGATGTTGAACGTGTGCGTGACCAGACCGCGGTTTGTGACGTTGAACGTGATCGAGCCGTGCGGTGCCGACGTGCTCGAGAGCGTGAGGTAGTTGTCCCGCAGCGCGACCGTTCGGCTGCTCGCCGCCCACGCCTGCGCCGCCAGCACGCCGCAGGCCAGTGCGATCGTGAGCGGGATCGTCAGTTTGGCAAGCATGCGTCCTCCTGGGAGTTTCGGCTCGATGAAGGGCGGTACGCGGCTGCGGGCGAGACGGATTTACCAGGGCGGCCGGCCGTGTACCCAGCGGCCGGCGAGCATCGTCGCCACCACGCGTGCCTGCGAG
>JAWVDZ010000286.1:0-5729 GCA_033856955.1 Gaiellales bacterium | reverse complement strand
CGGTGATGATCACACCGCCCACCCAATCCACGATCGTCAGGTCGCTGTGGGAGTAGCTGGCACGGGCGCGCAGGATCTCCTCCACCTGCAGGGCCCCGGGCGGTTTCGGCAGCGTCCGCACGAGCCGCGCCAGCGCGCTCGAGTGCTCGGCGACGAACGCCTCCGGGTCGGCGCAGCCCGACACCATCACGACCGAGTAGCGCACCTCGATCCCCGTCTCCGCCCCGGCCTGCAGCAACAGCTGGTCGCGCAGCGAGTCCTCGATTGCGCGCTTTCGCACGGCGGCGTCGTCGGCGAACGCGTCCTTCAACTGGTAGCGGCAGTCGGCCAGCCATACCAGGTCGTCCAGCACCTGGCAGGTGACGTCGACCCGGACGCCGTCGATATCGATCGCACGACCGCCGGCGGAGCGAAACTCGATCTCGACCGCGAAGAAGTCGGGCGCGTCGCGCGGTTCGGGCGTCGGTTCGAGCACGCCCGGCGGCGCCGCGCCGGCCGGCAGCAACAGCAGGTGGCAGATGTCGAGATCCATCGCCCGACGGACGCTAGATGATTCGGGTTCAGTCGCCGCGCGGACGCGATGCGTTCCGCATGGCCTTGTTCACCGTCCGCCAGCGCTTCCGCTCGTCGCTGCGGGCGCGCTTGTCCTGCTTGATCTCCTGGAAGCGCATCTCTCGCAGCAGCTTGTTGTAGCTCTCCAGCCGGTCGGCTGCCAGCGTGCCGGCTGCGACCGCCGCGATCACGGCGCATCCCGGCTCCTGCTCGTGCTGGCAGTCGGCGAACCGGCACGAGCCGGCCAGCTCGTGCACGTCCGAGAACGTCTGTTCCAGGCCCTCGCCGTCTCCGTCCCAGAGGCTGACGGCGCGCATGCCCGGCGTGTCGACCAGCACGCCCCCGCCGGGCAGCGGGATCAGCTCGCGATGCGTGGTCGTGTGGCGGCCGCGGCCGTCGTCACGCACGTCCTGCACGCGCAGCCGCTCCTCGCCGACCAGGCGATTCACGAGCGTCGACTTGCCCGCGCCGGAGAGCCCCAGCAGGGCGACCGTGCGGTTGGCCGAGAGGTAGCGGTCGAGCACGTCAAGGTTTTCGCCCGTGCTGGCGCTGATCGCGTGAACGGGCACGCCGAAGGCCACCGTCTCGGCCTCGGCCACCGCGGCCTCGACGTCCTCGCACAGGTCGGTCTTGGTCAGCAGGATCACCGGCTGGGCCCCGCTCTGCCAGCCGAGCGTCAGGTATCGCTCCACGCGGCGCAGGCTGAAGCGCTGATCGAGTGCGTTCACCAGCAGCACTACGTCGATGTTGGCGGCGACGACCTGCTCGGCCGTCTCCTCTCCGGACGCCTGCCGGATGAACGCTGTGCGTCGCTCGAGCAGTTCGCGCAGCACGGCGTCGTCCCCGCCCGAGACGGCAGGACGGAACGCCGCCCAGTCACCCACGGCGGGAGGTGGGAAGCGGGGCGGAACCGCGGCGCGGTGGATGCCGTCGGCCGCAAACACGGTGCAGATGCCGCGATCGCCGCGGGCAATCCGTCCCGGCACCAGCGAGCCGTCGGCGAGTGCTTCGAATTCGGCGTCGCGCTCGGCATCCCAGCCCAGACGCAGCAGCCGATCTGTTTCGGGGACCGCATCGGTCTCGGCCCACCAGATGGGAACGCTCAAGGTCAGCTCTCCAGGGTTGTGGTGATCCCCCGGAGGCGCGGTGCGCGTGAGTTCAGCGGTTCGCGAGCCGGCGGGGGCATGTGGGGGTGATCTTCGTGCTCGTTACCGTTTTCTCGGACATCGTTCCCCACCTCCCTCGGCGGTTTGCTGGCTGGTCTTCATGGGAAGTGTACCTCCCAGACCGTCGCGAAGTGGCGCATACCACTTACAAAGTCGCTACGCTGATGGCGCTCCAATATCCCGAGCCGGGGTCCCGGCGTCGGGTGTGTGTCCGCTCTTGAGTCTGGCATTGCCGTGGACACCGGTCCCTGTCCCCCAGTAGGAGGTCATATCCTGCGGAAGGCACTGATCGTCGCCGTCGCGATGCTGGCGGCTACCACGCACATGGCATCGGCAGATACGTCGTCACAGCTCCAGGGCACCGTGCCCGTGGCGACTTCGACCAAACAGGCCGCCGTCCAGCTCTGGCGCGGACGCGTTCGCGCGCACCGCGTGCAGGCCGTGCGGTACGCGGCCAGCCTCGGCGTCCTGCTGCGACCCGGGCGGGTCGAGATGCGCACCACCGGCATCGGGTACCTGCAGTGGATGGCTGTGCGCTGGCGCGCGCGTGCCAACGGCTTCCTGGCCGTGCGGTCGCGCCGCTTCCCGGCGCTTCTGTGCATCCACCACTACGAAGGCAGCTGGGTGGCGTACAGCCCGGCCGGCTACTACGGAGGCTTTCAGATGAGCCTCACCTTCATGCGCCACTGGGGCGGCGACAAGCTCGCCAAGTACGGCGGCAGGGACGCACGCTACTGGTCGGCAGCCGACCAGCTGGCCGTCGCCAGCCGCGCCGTCGCGCAGCTTGGCTACTCGCCGTGGCCCAACACGGCCGCCGCCTGCGGCCTGTATTAGACGCCAGGTCTAGGTAACCCGCGACCGCTCGCGGTCGTAGCCAAGGTGGCGCCCGTTCTCGACCACGCGCCGGGTGCGCACGATCGCCTCGGACACGTCCATGAACGTCGTCGTCAGCGGCGGCATGCCCAGGCGCAGGATGTCCGGCTCGCGAAAATCGGGCACCACCGCCTCATGCTCGAGCAGCGCGCGGCAGACCCGCCACGCATCGGGATGGCGAAGTGCAACATGCCCGCCGCGCCTATCCGCCTCGCGCGGCGTCGCCAGCTCGAACCCGAGCGGCGCAAGCTCTGAGTCAGCGGCGGCGACCGCGTGCGCGGTGAGGGCGACGCTCTTGGCTCTCACGGCCGCGATGCCGGCATCCGCGACGAGCCCGACCGCGGCCTCGATCGCCGCCAGATCGAGCACGTTCGGCGTGCCGGTCAGGAAGCGCTCGACACCGTCGACCGGCTGGTACTGCGGCCCCATCATGAACTGGTCGCGTTGGCCGAACCAGCCCTGGATCGGGTTGCGCAGGTCGTCGGCGAGATCTCGGCGCACATAGAGGAAGGCCGGTGCGCCCGGCCCGGCGCCGAGGTACTTGTACGTGCAGCCGACCGCCAGGTCGGCGCAGGCCGCGTCCAGCCGCACGTCCACCACGCCCACCGAATGGCTGGTGTCCCAGAGCGTCAGCGCGCCGTGGGCGTGGGCCTCGGCCGTCTCGCCGGCCATGTCGCGAAGCTCGCCGGTGCGGAAGTCGACGTGCGAGCGCAGCAGCAGCGCCGTCTCGGCATCCACGCTCGCGCGTCGCTCCAGCCCGCGCCGCTCGACCAGCCCATCCAGCACGTAGCGGTCGCTCGGGAACTCGCCCGGGTCGACCACCACGGCGCGCCGGTCGGGTCGCGCGTCGAGCGCCGCCGTGGCCAGCTTGTAGAGGTTGACGGTGGTCGAGTCGCTGATCACGACCTGTCCCCGTGCGGCGCCGAGCGTGACCTCGCCCAACCGGTCTCCAACCGTTGCCGGCAGCTCGATCCAGTTCGCCCAGCCGCCCACGAGCCGCCGCCGCCACTCGTCAGCCCGTGCACCGATCGCATCCAAAACGACGTTCGACGGCGCACCCAGAGAGTTCCCGTCCATGTAGATCAGGTCCTGGTCGGGCCGCCGGACGCGCTCCACGAAGCGCGACAGCGGGTCGGCTGCGTCCAGGGCGCGTGACGCGAGTGCCAGATCCGCTGCAGCCATTAGATGGTTGATTCCATATCCATCGCGGCCCAGGACACGCTCGGCGCCACGATCACTCCCGCCCAGGGCTTCTCCAGCCTGCGCTTCGAGTGCTCCCGCCGCCCAACGCGCCCGCCGTCCGCGATCTGCGTGATCGCAGATCGCTCCCGACCGCTGCAAGCCGGCACGGCTTGCAGCTGACGCCCTGCGTCCACGCTCAATATGAAATCAACCATCTGGCAACGATATGCCACGCCGGTGTGGCGGGATCGATGTGCTCGAAGTGGCCGACCCCGGCCAGCTCCACCAGCTCGCAGGCATCGCCGGCCGCGGTTGCGGCAGCGTGGTAGCGGCGGGCGAGCTGGGGCGGCACGATCCGGTCGTCGAGCCCCTGCACCAGCAGCGAGGGCCGCCCCAGCGGCAGGCGCTCGATCGGCGATGCCTGTTCGTACAGGTCGCTCCGCCCATGCAGCAGCCGGTCGACCTGGCCGCCGCAGACGCCCAGCCGCGATGCCTCGCGCAGGTCGAGGATGCCGGCCTGCGAGACGGTCGCGACCACGTTCGGCAGCGATGCCGCCCACACCGCAAGCTGGCCGCCGGCCGAGTGGCCCACGGTCACCACCGGGCCGTCGATGGCCGAAACCGCCTTCGCCACGTCGTCGAACGTGTGCGGCCAGCCGCCTCCTCCAAGCGGGCCCAGCCTGCGGTACTCGAGGTTCTGGACGGCGAATCCGCGAGCGTGGCAGTCGCGCTCGAGATCGCGCATCAGGCTGCGGCCGTAGCGCTGCCGCCAACAGCCGCCATGGATCAGCGCGAGCGTGGTTCGCTTCGGATCGCCTCGTGTCGGCCCTCCGGCGCTCAAGCGAGGCTGCCTCGTGGCCGATGAAACCTCACCCCCATGGCCTCTTCCGACCGACTCCGCGCGCTCGTCGACCTGTCGCGCACGATCTCGTCCAGCCTTGATCTGGAGGACGTGCTGCGCCGGTTCACCGACCATGCCACCGCGGTCACGGGCGCCGCGGCCACCGCCGTCTCGCTGTGGGATCGGGATCGGGACGTTCTGATCACGCTTGCAGATTACGAGGCCCACGTCGTCGGCGAGATCGCGAAGGCCGATGAGGAGTTTCCTCTGGCGGACTATCCCGACTCCCGCCGGGTGATCGAGGAGCGGGTGCCGTTCATCGTCCGTACCGCGGACCCGAGCGCTCATCCGGGGGAGTGCAAGATCCTGCAGGAGCTCGGCTACCGGTCGATGCTGATGCTGCCGCTGGTTTCGCGCGGCGAGCCGATCGGGCTGATGGAGATCGCCGACGTGCGGGATCGCGAATGGGACGGGGATATCGTGTTCTTCGGCGCGCTCTGCGACGTGGTCGCGGCCGCCGTCCACAACGCGGTGCTGCACGCCGAGCACCACAAGGCTGCCAGCCGGCTGCGGGCGCTGGTCGAAAATCTTCCGGCCGTCACCTACATGGACACGGCCGGCAGCGGCGATCCGGTCTACGTCAGCCCACAGATCTTGGACATGATGGGGATTCCCGCAGAGGAGTGGTTGGACGGCTTCAACGGGTGGGAGAAGCGCATGCACCCCGACGACCACCACACGATCGCCGAGTACCGAATCACGGTCGAGACCGGCCGCCCCTACAGCGCCTCCTACCGCATGATCGGTCTGGACGGCCGTACCCGCTGGTTCCGCGACGACGCCGTGGCCGTCTGCGACGAGGCCGGCGTGCCGCAGTTCATCCAGGGCGTGATCTTCGACGTCACCGAGCAGAAGGAGGCCGAGGCCGGCCTTCTGGCCTCCGAGGCGCGCTTCCGCGAGATGCTCGAGAACGTCCGGCTGGCGGCGGTCACGTGTGACGTCGAGGAACGGATCACGTTCTGCAATGAGTACCTGGCCGAGCTGTCGGGCTGGTGGGAGGACGAGTTGATCGGACGGACATGGAGCGAGACGTTCACGCCGCCCGACGAGCTGGA
>JAWVDZ010000285.1:0-2905 GCA_033856955.1 Gaiellales bacterium | reverse complement strand
GAGCGCGTCGCACACCGCCTGGCCGACCTCCCAGGTGGCGTAGGCGCGGCCGCCGGAGACCTGATCGGCGGTGGCGATGCCGGCCCGCAGCACCTCGTCCACCGCTGCCATGATGGCGCGGCCGATGTCGCGGCGGCCCAGGCCGTGCGTGAACATCATCGAGACCGAGAGGATCATCGCGACCGGGTTCGCCTCGCCTTGACCGGCGATGTCTGGGGCCGAGCCGTGCACCGGTTCGAAGATACCCGGGGGCTCGCTGCCCAGCGACGCCGAGGGGGCCAGCCCGAGGCCGCCGCCGACCGCGGCCGCCAGATCGGACAGGATGTCTCCGAACAGGTTCTCGGTCAGGATCACGTCGTAGGCCTCTGGCTTGGTGGCGAGGTTCATCGCGAACGAGTCGACCAGCTCGTGGGTCAGCCGGATCTCCTCGTACTCGGCCGCGTGCAGCTCGGAGACGACCCGCCGCCACAGCTTGGAGGTCGCCAGCACGTTTGCCTTGTCCACAGAGACGACACGGCCGTCGCGCCGGCGGGCGAGCTTGAGGGCCCACCGCGCCACTCGCTCGACCTGGGCCCTAGTGTAGGTGCAGTCATCGCTGGCGATGTCGTCCTCGAGCGTCTTGGCACCGAAGTAGAGCCCGCCCGTCAGCTCCCGCACGACCATCAGGTCGACCTTGCCGTGGCGCACAGGACGCAGGTTGGCGAACGCGTCCAGCTCCTTCCGAAGCCCCAGCAGCCCCTGCTCGGGACGCCGCTCCGAACCGTCCCAGCGCGGCCCGCCGACGGCACCCAGCAGCACCGCGTCGGATGCCTTCACCGCCGCCCGCACGTGGGAGGGGAACGGGTCGCCGTGCTTGTCGATCGCGTCGCCGCCGAACGGCAGGTGCACCTGCCGCACGCGCACGCCGAAGAGGGTCGAGACGGTCTCGATCACGCGGCCCGCCTCAGCCATAACCTCGGGGCCGATGCCGTCGCCGGCCAGGCAGGCGACGATCGGAATGGGTCGTGTGGTTGGGCTCATGGCCGCGTCCTCTCGGGATCGATCATCGTGTGGTGGGGTTGGGGTATCTCATCAGACTCCGGCGAGCTCCTGCTCCGGTTCGGTCGCCGTGCGGGCGTGAGCACAGGCTCGAAGGTAGGCTTCGGCCGATGCCTCGGTGATGTCGGTGGACACGGCCTGGGCGGAGAACGTCCGGCCACCCACCTCGACCACCACCCGCACCTCACCGAGCGCGTCGGCGCCGCCCGACACCGCTCCGATGGTGTACTCGGCGAGCGTCACCGAGACGCCCATCAGCATGTCGATGGCCTTGAACGCTGCGTCGACGGGGCCGTCGCCCGCGGCCTCCGCGGTCGTCTCCTGGGAGCCGTTGCTGATCGTGATCTCGGCCCGCGCCGGCTCGCCGGTGCGGGTGGTGACGGCCATCGAGACGAGGTGGTGGTCGTCCTCACGCTCCCGCAGCGAATCGGACGCGATCGCCTCCAGGTCGAGCGAGCTGATCTTCTGCTTGCGGTCGGCGATCTCCTTGAAGCGCTCGAACGCCCGCCGCAGGTCGTCGCCCTCGATCGTGTAGCCGAGGTCGGCGAATGCCTGGCGAAGCGCGTGGCGGCCGGAGTGCTTGCCGAGCACGATGTCCGACCCGGTCAGGCCGACCGCCTCGGCGTCCATTATCTCGTACGTGCGCCGGTGGGCCAGCACGCCGTGCTGGTGGATGCCCGCCTCGTGCGCGAACGCGTTGCGCCCGACGATCGCCTTGTTGGGCTGCACCGGGTAGCCGGTCAGCCGCGACACCATCCTCGAGCTGCGCACGATCTCCTGGGTGTTGATGTTGGTGGCGAGGCCGAAGCGAGGCTTGCGGGTGCGAAGCAGCATCACGAACTCCTCCATCGAGGCGTTCCCGGCCCGCTCGCCGATGCCGTTGATGGTGCACTCCACCTGGCGGGCGCCGGCCATCACCCCGGCCAGGGAGTTGGCGACCGCCAGGCCCAGGTCGTTGTGGCAGTGCACCGAGAGCGTGACACCGTCCAGCTCGGGGACGCGCTGGCGAAGCGCCGCCAGGATCTCCGCGTACTCCTCGGGCACCGTGTAGCCGACGGTATCGGGGATGTTGATGGTGGTTGCGCCGGCCGCGATCGCCGCTCGCACCACCTCGGCCATGAAGTCGATGTCCGTGCGGGTCGCGTCTTCGCACGAGAACTCGACGTCGGAGGTGAAGGCCTTGGCACGCGTGACGGCGCGCCGGGCGGCCTCGATCACCTGCTCGCGGCTCATCCGCAGCTTGTGCTCGAGATGGATGTCCGATGTTGCGATGAAGGTATGGATGCGAGGGTTGTTGGCGACGCGCAGCGACTCGATGGCGGCGTCGACGTCCTCGTCGTTGGTGCGGGCGAGCGATGCGACCACGCACTGGACGGCCTGCGACACGGCCTGGATTCCCTCCACCTCGCCCGGTGACGAGATCGCGAAGCCGGCCTCGATCACGTCAACTCCAAGCCGTTCCAGCTGCCGGGCGATCTCGACCTTCTCGCCCGCGTTGAGCGCTATCCCGGGCGACTGCTCGCCGTCGCGCAGGGTGGTATCGAATATGCGGACGGTGTCCGTTGGTGTCATAGCTTCAAGCCTCCAGCTGTCGAGGGAGAGGACGCACCTCTCCCGTCCGGTTCCTGTGCGTATGCGCCGGCCCGCGGCGCGTGAGCAGAAGTCCGTCGCCCTAGCGGGCGAGGAGCAGCAGGAGGCCGAGAAGGGAGATCGAGAGCGCGGACGACAGCCCGACAGGACGCCCGCTGGTGAGGCAGCGGGCGGTCATCTCCTGGGACGTGGCTGGGCTCGGCATCGTGCTGCACAGGATACGGGGCGAAGCTTGCGGAGTCAAACAGGATCGAACGTGTCACGCCACGGTCACAGC
>JAWVDZ010000284.1:0-4933 GCA_033856955.1 Gaiellales bacterium | reverse complement strand
GAGGGCGGAGAGCTGAGGCTGGCGTGCGGAGATGGTGAGACGCGCTCTCTGCTCGCCTGGCTCGCCCGGTTGCTCGACGAGCGAATCGCGCAGCAGGCCCGGCCGGGGAACGTCGAAGCGCGTTTCTCGCCCACCATCCTGGTGCTGCTCGACGAGCGGGTGGTGCCCGATCGCGCCGTCGTCTCGGAGTTCCTAGCCGGCGCGCCGGCGCATGGCATCGCCGTGATCTGGACTGCCGATGACCCGTCCGACGTGCCTGGTGAGTGCGCGGCCTTGATAGAGCCCGAGGGATTGGGGCGTGCCTTGTTGACGAGGCTCGGGCCCGAGCCAGGCCGCGAACAGGTGACCCCCGACGGCGTGTCGATGCGGGCGGCGCGCACGGCGGCGCGCACCCTGGCGCCTCTGCGCGACGTCGCCGCGGGAGGACGCCGCAGCCAGATCCCCGTCCGGGTTTCGTTGTTCGATCTGCTTGGGGTGGAGTCGGTCGATCCGGAACATCTGCTGTCGCGCTGGCGCGCGCGCCGCGGCCTCGGAGCGGACATCGGTACGGCGTCCACGGGTGCGTTCCACATCGACCTGCGAGATGACGGGCCGCATGGGCTGGTCGGAGGCACGACGGGATCCGGCAAGAGCGAGCTGCTCCAGACGATCGTGACGATGCTGGCCGCCACCCATCCGCCCGACAGGCTGGCCTTTCTGCTGGTGGACTACAAGGGCGGTGCGGCGTTCAGCGAGTCGGCCAACCTCCCGCACACCGTGGGCATGGTGACCGACCTGGACGAGCGATTGGGGGAGCGGGCGCTGACTTCGCTGCGCGCGGAGGTGCGCCGGCGCGAGCGCCTGCTTCGCGATCGCGGCTTTCCAAGCCTGATCGCCTTCGAGGAGGCAGACCCCGACGCGGCACCTCCCAACCTCTTGATCGTGATCGACGAGTTCGCGACGCTGGTCAGCGAGCTGCCCGGGTTCGTGGACGGCGTGGTCGACGTCGCCCAGCGCGGGCGCAGCCTGGGAGTCCATCTGCTGCTGGCCACGCAACGACCGCGCGGCGCGGTCACCGGAAACATCCTGGCCAACACCAACCTGCGGATCGCGCTGCGGGTGAGCGACCCGAACGAGAGCACCGACGTGGTGGACGTACCGGACGCCGCACGGATCCCGCGCACGGCTCCCGGCCGGGCGCTGGCTCGAACCGGTCACGGGGAGCTGACCGAGTTCCAGTCCGGCTACTCCGCAGCGCCCGTCATCGTACGCCGCGAGGCTGCGCAGAGCATCCAGGTAAACGACATCGGCTTCGGCCGCGTGACGCGAAATCGCCACGTGGATCAGGCAACTCCGACCCGCACCACGCAGCTGGCAGTGCTGGTCGGCGCGGCCCAGGCCGCCGTGCAGCAGACGGGCATGAGCCCGCCCAGGCCTCCATGGTTGCCCCCGCTCGGGGAGCAGCTGCGGCTCGACGACCCGCGGCTGGCGGGCTCACAGCCGGGAGCGCCCGTGGTCGGACTGATTGACGAGCCGGCGATGCAGCGTCAGGTGCCTCTGGCGGTCGACGTCGCCGCGGCCGGAAGCGTGCTGGTGTTCGGCACGGGAGCGGCCGGCAAGAGCACGTTTCTCCGCACTCTGGCATACGCCGCCTGCCGCGACAGCTCGCCCGAGGAGCTGCACGTCTACGGCCTCGACTTCGGCAGCAACGACCTGTCGCCGCTGACAGCGCTGCCCCACTGTGGTGGGGTCGTCCGGGCGGAGGAGGCGGAACGGGTCGAGCGACTGTTCTCGATGCTGGACCGCGAGCTGGTCACACGCCGAAGCGTTGCGGGCGATGATCGGCCGCGCGTTCAGCTGCTGGTGCTGCTCGACGGCTACGCCGGCTTCGCCGCGTCGTTCGAGCGCGTCGCGGCGGGAGCGCTGCTGGACGCGCTCGGCCGGCTGGTCGCCGATGGACGCCCGCTGGGCATCCACTTCGCAATCAGCGCTGACCGGCGGGGATCGGTGCCGGCGGCGATCTTCGGGCGCATTCCCCAGAAGCTGGTGCTTCGGATGACGGACGTCGACGAGTTCGCCTCGCTGGGCGTGCCGGCACCGGCCGTCCGCGGCGCGCAGCTCCCGCCCGGCCGCGGATTCGTCGACGGCAACGAGGCGCAGATCGCGATGGCGGGAGAGGCGCCGGGCACGGCCGCGGATGCCGAGGCATTCTCAAAGCTTGCCGAGCGCTGGCGGGCCGCGACCTCCGCGACGGCGCCGCAGGTGCAGCTGCTACCGCTGGTGCTCGATCACCAAAGCCTGGGGCGGTCAGAAGGCCCGTTGCGGCCGCTGTTGGGGATCGGGGAGCGCGACCAGACCGCCCTGGCGGCGGATCTGTCAGACAGTCACTTCCTGATCACCGCGCCCCGCCGCGGTGGGCGAACGACGGCGCTCTCGACGCTGGCCCGATCGCTGGCGGCGGTCGCCGACCCACCCGACGTGCACGTGCTCGCGCCTCGACGGAGCGCCCTGACCGACGCGCCGGCCGGCGCGGTTGCGCGTGGACCGGACGAGGTCGAGCAGGCGGTCGCCCGGCTGGTGGCCGAGCTCGACGCTCGTGCCGCGGACTCGCGCCCGCTGGTGGTGCTGGTGGACGATGCCGATGAGCTGGCCGAGGGTGGGGCCGCGACGGGGCTTGCGGCGCTGGTCAGGCGCGGCCGCGACCGCAACCTGCGCGTGGTGGCGGCGGCGGAGCGAAACGCCGCCCAGCGGGCGTTCGGAAACTGGATCCGCGAGATCCGTAACGATGAGAACGGGCTGCTGCTCGATCCCCAGGTCGACGTGGACGGCGAGATGCTGGGCGTGCGGCTGCCCCGCAACACCCATCGCACGTTCCCGCCCGGACGCGGCTACCTGGTGTCGCGCGGGGCGGTTGAACTGGTGCAGGTCGCGCGCTGAACCATCTAAGCGGGCGAGAGGTCGGCGATCACCGCATCGAGCACCGCTCCGATGTCCGACCCGCTGATGGTGACCTGCACCGACGCCGGGTCGGCCCCGGGCGGCTGGAGACGCTGCTCGGACTCGACCTGCCAGAGCCCGCCGCCGGTTGCGATCCACGTCGTCTCGGCGATCTCCACCCGTGCCCCCTCGCGGTGCACGGCGCGGACGTTGCACCACGCCTCGAACTGCTCGAGCGCGAGCGCGAACTCGGCACCGGCTTCGCCCAGCGCGTCGCGCGCCCGCTCCAGGTCGCCGCGTGCGACGCCCTCGCGGACGGATGAGTACGCCTCGGCAGAGGTGACGAACGAGCCGCCCCCGCTGCCGCCCTGGACACGATCGAGCCCCGTGAACTCGACGATCCGCTCCAGCAGACGGCTGGTATCGAGCGCGGCCAGCCTGTGGACGTTTCCGTACACGGCCGCGTGCTCGACGGTGAGCTCGGGAGCGGCCGCGTAGACACGGGTGCGTGCCGCCTCGCTGTCGCGCCGCTGAACCGCGACCACGAGCGGCGCGGAGACGGCGGTTCGCAGCAGAGGTGCGTGTGATTCGGCCAGCACCGCGCCACGCTCCCCATCCACCTCGATCACGCCGCGGGCGACCAGAGAACGCCGTGCCGTCAGAAGAACCGCCTGCCGGGCCTCCGGCGCCATCTGTGCGTAGATCCCGTCCGGCACCCCCGGGAATCTCTGCGCGCCGAGCAGGCCGGCCAGCGCCGTCAGCTCGTCGACGCTGAACGTCTCGGCCCGCTCGATCGCCTCATGTGATGATCTCATCGCTCAGGCTCCTCGTGACTGGGTGGTGCCGGCCTGGCGTCTGAACGCCTGCCATCCGGCGACCGCGTCCGCCCATGTCCGGCCGGACTGCGGTGCCGCCTCGCCCACGTCGAGCGTTCCTCGCTCGACGCGCGCCACGGCCTCGTCGCGGCCCGCGGCGTCCGGCTCGGCCACCGAGGGCTCGTCGTCCTGGGGCGCGATGTTCGACAGCAGCTGTTCAAGCCTGCTCTCGACCTTCGAGAACCACGCGGACATTGCCGTTGCCGTGGCCACGTAGCCAAGGTCGCCGTCCACGCAGTAGGCCTGGAGCTGCGTGACCCGCTCGCCGCCGGGCGGCGACCACTCGAACCGCCGCACGACCGCCTCACGGCCACCGAACATGCGCCGGGTGTCCCGGCCCAGCTCGGCATAGCCGGAGAGGGTCGAGGACAGGATGGCTTCGTAGCGGTCGGCGTAGTCGGCCGCGGTGGTGCCGGCCTCGACCGGCTCGCTGGCGGCCGTGACATGGCCGCGAAGCTCGCCGGCGGTGATCTCGACCGCCTCTCGCACGAACCACCCTGCCGGTTGCTGGACTGTCAAGACGCTCACGGCACTCACCAGACGCTCAGGATGCCGACGTTGTCCGGTGCCGTCCAGATGGCCGCGTCCCGCGCCTGCGAGCGCAGCACGCTCGATACGATCGAGAGAGCTGCCGGGTTGTTGCCCGCTGCAGCGATCAGGTCGTTGCCGGTGGGAGCGCCCCCAACCGTACCGAAGTTGGTGATGTCGGAGCCGGACATGCCCCAGTCGCCTGCCACGTCGATGTTGGTCACCGAGTCGCCGCCGATCGTGCTCCACACCATGCCCGGAGGCGGTGCCGGCATCTGCTGGCCCGGCTGCACGATCTGGACGTCGCCGCCGCTCAGCGGATCGATCGAGTCGCCGCCGATCGTGCTCCACACCATGCCCGGAGGCGGTGCCGGTGCTTGCTGGCCCGGCTGCACGATCGAGCCGTCACCGGACGCCGCCGAGATGGCGGTGCCGCCAAAGCCGGCGTATCCGGCCACCGCGGCAGCGCCGCCGCAGCAGCCGGCGATACCGACCGGCGCGGCGGCCAGCCCTGCCAGCGCTGCGTCGAACGGATCCTGCTGCGTCCAGACCGATGTCATCTGCTGCTGGGCCTGCATGACGCTCGACAGCGGATCGAGAGCGGTGCTGAAGCC
>JAWVDZ010000283.1:0-2923 GCA_033856955.1 Gaiellales bacterium | reverse complement strand
GCCCACCACCTGTACGTGGTGCGGATCGACCCGGCGCTGGCCGGCGCCGACCGCGACCGCTACGCGTCCGCGCTGATGGCCGAGAACATCGCCACCGGTCTGCACTTCCTTCCGGTGCACACGCTCTCGTGGTATCGGGACAACCTGCCGGCGAGCTCGCTTCCGGTGACCGAGGCGGCGGGGGCATCGGTGCTCTCGCTGCCGCTCTCGGCGGCCCACCGGGCGGCGGACGTGGACGATGTGCTTGCCGCCCTGCGCAAGCTGCACGGCGCGTTCACAGGATGAGCCGGGGCGTCCGCGTCGGTCTGGGTACCATCGTCTCAGCGGTGGTGCTGGCGGCGCTGCTCTGGTTCACCGACCCGGCGCAGATCTGGGACACGCTCTCCGCCGCCGATCTCCGCTGGATCGCCGCGGCGACGCTCGTCAACGTGGCGACGATACCGGTGATGGCCTGGCGCTGGAGGTTGCTGCTGCGAGCAAAGGGCATCGCGGTGCCGCTCGCGTGGCTGACGCGGACGTACTTCGTGGCGCTGTTCCTGGGCCAGTTCCTGCCGGCGGCGATCGGCGGCGACGCGGTGCGGGCGGTCGAGCTGGGACGGCGCACCCAGGCCGCGCCCGAGGCGGTCGCCTCGGTGCTGATCGACCGGCTGGTGGGCGTCGTCTCGCTGGTCGCGCTGGCGGTGGTGGCGTATGCCGCCAGCGGCGCCAGCGGCGGCCGCCCGGAGGTGGCGGTGGCCGAGGCGCTGTTCGGACTTGCCACGCTGGCGATGCTGGCGCTGCTTTTCTCGGCCGGCCTGCGCGGGATGGCGGCGCGCTATCTGGAGCCGCGCGTGGCCGGGCGCCAGCTGGCCGCCGGACAGCGGTTCTACGACGCGCTGCATGAGTACCGCGACCACCGGGCGACGCTCGGCGCCGTGTGCGGGCTGGCGCTGGCGGTGCAGGTGGCGCGGGTGTGGACGATCTGGATGCTGGTGCAGGCGCTGCGGCTGGACGTTCCGGTGTCCGAGATCTTCGCGGCCGGGCCGGTGCTGTTCGCGGCGCTGATCCTGCCCGTCTCGCTGAACGGCATCGGCGTGCGCGAGGCGGTGTTCGTCTCGTTCCTGCGCGATTCGACCACCGCCGAGCAGGCGATCGCTCTGGGCGTCGCGTTCTTCGCGGTGGGCACGGCGACCGCCCTGGCCGGTGCGCCGATCCTGCTCGTGCGATGGGTGCGCTACGGGGTTCAGGCGGTGCGGCCGCGCACGCAGATCGAGGATCCCGAACCGGCGCTACAGTCGCAGCCGGTGTCTGCCGATACGCCGTGGCATGAGCGACCAGCCGATCATCCTTCGCCGCGACCCGGGCCGCGACTCGACCGCGAGTGACATCGCCAGGTCGCGCGGCGAGTTCCGCCGCCGGCCGCATGTGGAGGACGAGGCTGCGATCCCGGCTGCTCCCGCCACCAAGCGGACGAGTGCGGAGATCAGCCCGAAGCCCGTGGCCGGCAGCTCCCGGCTGATGCATTGAGCGATTCCCAGGTAGCGGCCGGAGACGGATGCCACGCCACGGGGATACCGCAGGCTGCGGAGTCCGACGATGTGACTTCCTCGTCCGACCTGCGCCTTGTCAACCTGCTGCTCGCCGCCCTCGCCGCCGCCTGTGTGATCGCCGCCCTCGCCGGCAGCATCGTCCACTAGGTCGACGAGGTCTGACCCTCTCACGGCGCGCGAAATCGCGAATTCCGGCAGTTTGCGCTGGTTCCACTTCGCGAATTCGTCTTCGTCGACCGATTCTGGGCCGGATTTCGTAGAAAAGCGGGGTCAGACCCGCGGATGTTGTTGCGCGGTCGCCACGGGCTTGGGACGGTGGGGTGGTGAAATGGGAAGCGGGCGCGCGTAGCGTCTCGATATGGCTCGGCGACATCGCAGGCTGTACGAGGGAGCGTTCTACCACGCCGGATCGCGCGGCAACCGTCGGCAGACGATTTTCACCGACGACCGCGACCGACGGACCTACCTGGATCTCCTGGCACGCGCCTGCAGGCGATACGGCTGGATCTGCCACTGCTACTGCCTGATGGGCAACCACTACCACCTCCTGGTGGAGACGCCGTTCGCGAACCTCGACCACGGCATGCGCTGGTTGAACGGCGTGTACGCGATCCGCTTCAACCGCCGCCACGGCGTCGACGGCCACCTCTTCCAGGGCCGCTACTGGGCCGAGGAGGTGGTCGGCGAAACGGCGCTGCTGCATGCCGTGCGCTACATCTCGCGCAACCCCGTCGAGGCCGGTCTCTGCGACCGCGCCGAGGACTGGCCGTGGTCGAGCCATCGCGAATCGATCGGGCTTCGTCCGCCGCATCCGCCGATCACATCTCAGCTGATCCTCGGCGTGCTCGGTGCCTACCAATCCGGCCTGCCGAAGGCACGCAACCGGCTGCGTAGCCTGGTTGACGAACCCGCCTAGAGAATGCAGGCCGTGTTGGCGCTGCCGGCCGCGGCCGGTGCCCAGGCCGACGTGTTGCCGGCATTGTCGACAGCCCGGAACTGCACGATGTACGTGCCCGCAGCGGTCAACGAGACGCTGCTCCTGTTGGTCACGGGCGCCTGCCATGTCGCCCCGCCGTTCGTCGAGAGCCGGTAGTCGTAGTGGGCGAACCCGGACAGCGGATCTGTGGAGTTGGCCGCCGACACCGTCAGCTTGTGCTTGCAGGTGCCGGCGCCCAGACCGCCGGTGACGACCGGCAGGCTGGGGGCGGTGCGATCGAGCTTGACCGTGTTTCCGGCGCCCGCGGCGGCCGGCGCCCACGCGGTCGCGTTGCCGGCGTTGTCGACGGCGCGGAACTGGACGATCGTGGTGGCCTCCGCCGAGACGGCGGCGCTGGGGCCCGTGGACGCGGCCGACCACGCGCCTCCGCCGTTGGTGGACGTGCGGTACTCGTAGC
>JAWVDZ010000282.1:0-8212 GCA_033856955.1 Gaiellales bacterium | reverse complement strand
AACGCCACCTTCCGCTTCCGACCCCCACTGTCGACATCCCTGACTGAATGCGGGTGGCATGGGCGACGAAGTACACCATCTTGCCGGATCCGTCCACAACCTCGAAGAAGCTGCCCTCGAGTTGGCTGTCGTCTGCGATCGGATAGCCCTTTGGCGTCCAGCCGTCCTTCCCCGCGGTCGGGTCGTCCGTGCGCGCGATCACGATCGGTGCCACGTGGAACGGCTTCGCGAATCGCAGTGAGACGAGAGTGAGGTTTGCCTTCGCGAGGTTGCGCCGGATCGACGCGGCCAGCGTTTCGGCGTCGACGTCGCTGGTGGGGTGGGTTGCGTCGGATGGGAACGTTCCGGCGTCCTGGCTGCCCGGCCTGGAATCTGCGAACGTTTCGCTGAATCCGTAGACGACCGGAAGTCCTCGCGAGCGCGAGAGCTCGCGAAACGCACCGGCGGCCAGCCATGTCTCCCAGATCCCGAGGTATGAGCGATCTTGGAGCCCGGCCATTCGGAACGTCAGCCAGGTGCGGCCCTTTGTGTCGTAGCGCGCCGGCGCCGGCCCGATCTCGACCTTGGGGACGTCGTTGCTGTCGATGCCTCGCACTATCGAACGCAGCAGTTGCTGCTGCTGTGGTGTCCCCCCGGTAATCACCATGCGGGGGTCGTCGATGATCTGCCCGAAGCCGTCATCGGCCGGAAGTGTCCGGGCGACGGCGAGCAGCCCGGGAAGCGTGCCACCGCCGTACCGCCACAGCGTGATTTTGAAGCCGCTTCGCACCGCTTCGACGCTCGCAGGAACGCCGTACCTGCGTTCGGCGAGCCCCTCAATCCCGATGAAGGGAGGCGGGTGTGGATCGGAGGAAGGCGCGATGGCGGGGGAGCCGCCGATCGTGTACCTCTTGAAGTCCAAGGGAAAGCCGCTGAAGAACGAGGCGAGGCTGCAGTGGCAGGTCCAAGGCTGGATCGTCTCAACAATGCCCGACTTCCAGATCAACACGGCGTTTCCGTTGCGGGCCGCCCAGATCGAGTCAAGCGTTCGGTCGGATGCGAGCGATGAGTTCGGCCTCGGCAGCGGGATCGGCAGCCCTCGGATTCCGGCCGCTGCGCTCGCAAGCGAGACCTGGCGGTACGACGGCGTCGCGAACGAGGTGCGAAGCGTGGCGAGCTTCTCCGGCGAGGCGGTGACCGAGCCGGCAGAAGGTTGATCACGCCGCGAGTGAGCAGCCAGCGCGAGCGCCGCGACCACCGCCACCGCCGCGACCGCTGCAACCGCCCAGCCGGCAGCCCGAGGTACGCGCCACCCACGGCGGCGTGTCGGACTAAGCCCTGCCTCGTGCTCGCGAACCCGCTGCAGCAAGTCGAGCGGCGGATTGACGCCATCAAAGCCCCCCACAAGGTCGCGCCACGCGTCAGCCATCATGCGCTCCCACCGTCTCGAGGGACGCCCGCAGCGACCGCCGGGCGCGGTGCAGCCGCACCTTCACCGTGGCCGCCGGCGAGCCCACCAGCCGCGCCACCTCCGCCACCGGCAGGTCGGCGTAGTAGTGCAGGAACACGACCACGCGCTGGTCGGGCGAGAGTCGCCGCAGTGCGGTCGTCAGGTCGGACGGCAGCGCGGAGCCCCGCTCGGCTGCCGTTACCGCCGACTCCTCCGGTGCGATAGCGCGATCGCGGCGCAGCTCCTGCGCGGCCAGTCGGAACGCCATCCGAAACACCCACGGCACCGGCTCGCGCACGCTGTCGCGGTGGGCGAACAGACGCGCGAACGCCTCCGCCGTGGCGTCGTCGGCTACCGCCGTTCGCCCCGCGCTCATTGCGAGCACGGCACGCCACACCCGTCCTGCATGCGAGTGGAACACCGCCTCCACCTCAGCTCTGGTCGCGATCCGGTGACTCCCATCAAACGTCTGCCCCGAAAGAGCGCAAACCCAGCCTAGAAGGTTCCATCAGTGGTAACCTTGCTCGGTCATGCCAGCCAGCTCCTAGACATCGCGCCGGCCCGAGCGCCGGCCCCTTCGATGACTGGAGCTACGCATGGTCCCCCGCCTCGACGCACGAAGCGTCTACCTCGGCTGGTGCGCGATCCAGGGTCTTGGGTTCACCCTGATCGTGACCGTCAACTTGATCTATCAGGTCACAGCAGTCGACCTGTCCGCATTCCAGCTGGTGCTGGTCGGCACCGTGCTGGAGACCGTCTGCATGTTCGGCGAGGTGCCGACCGGCGTGGTCGCCGACGTCTTCAGCCGCCGGCTCTCGATCATCATCGGCATCGCCCTGACCGGCATCGGCTTCACGATCGAGGGCCTGGTGCCGACGCTCGGCGGCGTGCTCACCGGAAGCGTGCTGTTCGGCCTGGGCGCGGTGTTCTGCAGCGGTGCCATTGAGGCGTGGCTGAACGACGAGCTGGGCGAGGGCGCGGCCGCATCGGCGCTGCTTCGCGGCTCGCAGGCGTGGAACCTGGCCCGGGTGGTGGGCATCCCGCTGGCCGTTGTCCTGGCTCAGATCAGCATCAGCTTTCCGATCGTGGCGGGGGGCCTCGTGCAGGTCGTGGTGGCTGGCGTCTTGATCCTCGTGATGCCGGAGCGAAACTTCCACCGCACCCCGGCCGCCGAGCGTGAGACGTGGAACGAGATGCGCGAGACGCTTCGTGCCGGGGCGGGCTTCGTGCGCCACCGGCCGCGGCTGCGGCGGCTGGTCGTCATCGCGGCCGTGTTCGGCGCATACAGCGAGGGCTTCGACCGGCTCTCGACGGCGCACTACCTGCGCGACGTGGGCGTGCCCGGCGGACAGCGGCCCGTTGTCTGGCTGGGCGGACTGCTCGCGATCGAGGCGATCCTGGGAGTGGTGGTGGCGGGACGCTTGGCGCGCAGGCTCGAGCAGCGCCCCGGCGGCGCCGCCGGCCCGCTGGCGGTCGCGTACGGCGTGCTCGCCGCCGCCACCGCGGTGTTCGCGCTCACGCGCAGGTTCGGAGTCGCCGCGGGAGCCGGCATCACCGGCGGCGTCGCCCGGGGCGTCGAGGAGCCGCTGTTTCAGGCCTGCCTCAACACCGGTCTCGAGTCGCGCTCACGGGCGACGGTGATCTCGTTCGCGTCTCAGAGCAACGCCTTCGGCCAGATCGCGGGCGGCCTCGTGATCGCGGCCGTGGCCTCGACGGCCGGCATCGCCGCTGCGATCGCGCTCGCGGCAGCCCTGCTGGCGCCGGTGCCGCTGCTGCTTCGCGGCGTCCTGCGCGAACGGCCGTCCGCAGAGGTGGTGGTCGCGGCCGACGTCGCCGCCGGCGGGTAATCTGCGCCCCGTGACCGAGGATCAGCAGCACGATCGCCGTCGCCTGCCCCTCTGGCTCTACTGGCTGATCGTGCTGGCGGTCGCGATCGGGCTTGGCGTCGCCGCGCCGGCGTTGTTCCTGCTCGGCTTCTGGGAGATGGCCCCGCTGGTGCTGCTGGCCTCCTGGCTGGCACCGAAGGTGACGCGGTGAGCTGGGCCGCACACGACCTCGAGCCGTACCTGTTCCGGGCCAAGATGGGCGCCCGGATCAGCCTCGTCTTCTGCCTGCTCGGCAGCTACTCGCCCGACCTGCTGACCAAGTGGGCGGTGTACGGGTTCGGCTTCTCACACCACCACGCGCTGCTCGACGATCCAGTCAAGTTCCACCGCGGCTGGCCCGGGGCCGGTTTCACCCACAGCCCGGTCTACGGCCTGGTCGTCTCCGGGCTGATCCTGCTCCTGACCCGAAACCGGGTGTGGGCGCTCTCGTACCTGATCGGCGCCGTCGCTCACGACCTCTCCGACACGCTCGACTCGGTTGGCGTGATGCTGTTCTTCCCGCTCTCCACCTGGCACCTTCATCTGAACCTGTGGGAGTACGTCGGCGAGGTGGGGCGGGCGCACGACGCGGTCGCCTACTACACCTCCCTGGGAGGTGCGTGGGATGCCTTCTGGGCGGTCTGGCTCTTGCGCTACTGGCGCATGTTCTCGACCCGCTACTTCCGCGAGGAGATCGCGCCCAGCGATCCCTTCTGGGCCTGGATGGGTCGCTACACCGGTGAGTCGGTGATGCTGACCGTGTACCGAAGCAGCGCCTTCTTCGGCTACGCCTCGATCATCGGCTGGTACATCTGGGTGCTGTTCGTGAACACGTTCCACCCACACCTGGACTGGTCGTTCGGCGGCCCGCACTGGGCGCCCAGACAGGGGCCCGAGTAGCCGCTTCTTAGGTGACCCGGGCGAGCACGGCGCCGGCGCCGTCCACGGCGACCGCGGTGGGCACCACCCCCACGCCGTACTTGCGGGCCAGGTCGGGCCGTTCGCGCACGTCCACGGTGACGACGGTGCGCCCGCTCTCGCGCAGCCGTCGCTCGAGCCTGTGGCAGTCTGAGCAGAGCGCGTGGGTGAACTGGACGACGGTGTTCTGGGACAGAGGGCCACCGAGGTCGGCGGGATCGATCCGTTCGATGTGACCGTGCCCGCGGCCCAGGCCGCGCAGTCGGGCCGAGATCTTGTACATCTCGCAGCCGGCGCAGAGACCGGTGGCCGCTGAGAGCAGCGCCAGCGCCGCGACCAGCAGGCCGAGCACGGCGCCGAGCAAACCGAATCCGGCCAGGTAGGCCACGGTGGCCGCTCCCAGCACGACCACGCCGACCTTGTTCGCGAAGCGGGGTGGACGCGAGTCCTCGAGCGGGCCCTCGCCGAAGCGGGGCTGGATCAGCTCGAAGTAGGCGACGCAGGCCAGGCAGACGCGCCGGCCGAACGTGAGCCCGAGCGCGAGCTGGACCGCGACCAGCGTGAGCAGCCACCATTGGCCGGTGACGACGCCCACCAGCGACAGCACGGCCACCACCGCCTGGTTGGCACGCGGCGCCCGGCCGTCGATCACATCGAGGTCGGTGTAGGGGTCGGCTGTGCGATACGAACCGTCCATAGTTTGGATCCAAAGTGTACTCCCGCCTCCGCACCAGTTCACGAAAATCCCCCAAACGTCACCTCTCGGCAACAACGCCACCACGCGCCCCCGGTGGGGAGTCAGACCCCTCTCACGCCGAGGTTACGGACCGTCACATCCGCCGGAATTTCGCCGAACGCCCGCAACTCCATTCGCACCCTGGGCTCAGGCCCACTCCGAGTGGGGTCAGACCTTCCAGGCCTGCGACAACGCGTCGCGCGGCCGTGCCAAAGCTGTCGCGGCGGCCGCGGAGGGGTCTGACCCCTGTCGCGTAGAGGTCACGGGGCGGTGGCGTGAGCGTCGCGGCGGATCAGGCGAGGATCGCGTCGCGTTCGACCAGTGCCGCGTAGCGGCCGCCGATCGCGAGCAGCTCGTCGTGCGAGCCGCGCTCGATGATCTCGCCGCCGTCCAGCACCAGGATCAGATCGGCGTTGCGGATCGTCGACAGCCGGTGTGCGATCGCGATCGTCGTGCGTCCGGCCGAGAGCCGCTCCAGCGCCTCCTGGACGGCACGCTCCGTCTCGACGTCCAGCGCGCTCGTCGCCTCGTCCAGAACCAGCACCGGCGGGTCGCGAAGGATCGCCCGCGCGATCGCCAGCCGCTGCTTTTCGCCCCCCGAGAAGCGGTAGCCGCGCTCGCCGACCACCGTGTCGTAGCCGTCCGGCAGCGAGGCCAGGTGATGGTGGATCTGTGCCGCGCGGGCCGCCGCCTCCAGCTCCTCGTCGCTGGCGCCGGGACGGGCGAAGCGCAGGTTCTCGCGCACGCTGCCGTGAAACAGGTACGTCTCCTGCGAGACGACGCCGATCGTCGCCCGCAGCGAGTCGAAGGTGAGGTCGCGCACGTCCACTCCGTCGATCGTGACCGAGCCCTCGGTGACGTCGTACAGCCGGGCGGTGAGGTATCCGAGCGTCGTCTTGCCGCTGCCGGTCTCTCCCACCACGGCGACCTTGGTGCCCGGTGGCGCGACGAAGCTGATGTCGCGAAGCGTGGTGGCGCCGTTCTCCTCGTAGCGGAAACCGACCTGGCGGAACTCGACCTCACCCCTGGTGGTGGCCGGGTCGAGCGTCACAGGATCGTCGCGCTCGTCGATCTCGACCGGCAGGTCGAGGTACTCGAACACGCGGTCGAACAGCGCGGTCGAGGTCTGCAGGTCGGCCTGCACGTTCAGCAGCGAGCCGATCGGGAACAGGAGCCGCGTCTGAAGCGTGGTGAACGCGACCAGGGTGCCGATCGAGATCAGGCCGCCGCCGCGTGACATCGTCAGCCCGGCGATGCCGTACATCAGCGCCGGCATGATCGCGAACGTGGACTGGATCGTCGCCATCATCCAGCGCCCCGCCATCCGCTGACGCAGCTCGAGATCGGCCAGCCGCCGGCTCTCCTCGGTAAAGCGGCCGGTCAGCTCGCCGGTCTGGCCCATCGTCTTCGCGAGCAGCACGCCCGACACCGACAGCGACTCCTCGACCAGCGTCGAGATGTCGGCCAGCGACCCCTGCTTGGTGGCCGTGATCGCCTTTCGCACCCGCCCCACCCGCCGCGTCATCCACACGAACAGCGGCAGGATCGCGAACGACGCGAGCGTCAGCCGCCACTCGAGCAGCGTCATGGCGACGGTGGTCGCGAGCACCGTGGTCGCATTCGAGACGATCGAGGTGGCGGTGGTGGTGACGACCGTCTGCACGCCACCGATGTCGTTCGCGATCCGCGACTGCACCTCGCCGGTGCGGGTGCGCGTGAAGAAGGCCAGCGAGAGCCGCTGTAGGTGGCTGTAGACCGACGCCCGCAGGTCGTGCATCACCTGCTGGCCGATCAGGTTCGACTGCCACGTCTGGGCGACCCCGATGGCACCCGTGATGATCGGGATCACAACCATGCCGCCGACCAGGAACGCGAGCCGCGTCGTGTCCAGGTGCGAGCCCTTCGTCAGCACGTTGTCCAGCAGGTCGCGCAGCAGGAACGGCGAGATCATGCTGATCCCGGCCGAGACGATGATCAGCGCCAGCAGCGCCGAGAGCCGTCGCCGGTAGGGGCGAAACAGCGCCATGATGCGACGCCCCTGACCGGTTGACGACACTACGCGGTACCCGTCATCGCGCGGGCAAGAATCTCGCGCAGCGCTCGCTGGTCGGCCGGGGAGAGGCTGCTGATCGGTTCAGGCGCCTCGGACAGCCGCTTCACGATCCGGCGCCGGACGCTGGCGCCGTCCTCGGTCACCACCAGCATCTTGATCCGCCGGTCGCCCGGTGCGGCGTCGCGGCGCACCAGTCCGCGCTCCTCGAGCCTGTCCACGATCCCCGTCACGTTCGACGCATCGCAGCACAGCTTGCGCGCCAGGGTTCGCATCGGCAGCGGCGTGCCGGGCTCGAGCAGCCTCAGCACGTGGGCCTGCATCGGCGACAGCTCGAACTCGGCCGCCACCCGCGGCACGCGGCCACGCTGCGACACGTACAGGCGAAAGAGGAGGGTCCATGCCTCGCTGGCATCATTACTCATGCGGCTATCATAGTCGATGCCACGGATATTTGACAACCTCAACCATCGAGCTAGACTGCTAACCATGGAAACTTTCTTGCTGATACCGCTGGAGGACGCAGTCGTCTTCCCGAACATGACCATCACCCTCCCGATCGACGTGGGCGACGAGGAGCGCGTTCTGCTGGTGCCGACCCACGAAAACGAGTACGCCAAGGTAGGCGTCGTGGCCGAGGTCACCGAGCGGGCGAAGCTGCCCGGCGGCGTGATTGCCGCCTCGCTGACAGGCCTTCACCGGGCCGTGCTGGGAGCGGCCGAGGCCGATTCCCAGGGCCGCCTGCGCGTACAGGCCGAGCCGCATGCCGACGAGTCGCTGGCGCCTGTCAAGACCCGCCAGCTCGAACAGGAGTACCGCGCCGTGGTCGAGGAGAAGCTCGAGCTGCGCGGCGACGACGGGCGCGTGACATCGTTTCTGCGCTCGATCACCGATGCCGGAGCGCTGGCCGACAGCGCCGGCTACTCGCCTGACCTCTCCTTCGAGCAGAAGCTGCAGCTGCTCCAGGAACTGGACGTGGTCGAGCGGCTGACGCTGGCGATCGCCTTCCAGCGCGACGCGCTCGCCCAGGTGCAGGTGCGAAAGCGGATCCGCGACGACGTCGAGACCGGCGCCCAGAAGCAGCAGCGCGAGTACTTCCTGCGCAAGCAGATGGACTCGATCCGCAAGGAGCTGGGCGAGGACGACGCATCGGTCGTGGACGAGTACCGCACCAAGATCGCCGACGCCGGCATGCCCGAGAGCGTCCGCGAGCA
>JAWVDZ010000281.1:0-5069 GCA_033856955.1 Gaiellales bacterium | reverse complement strand
GGTGCACGCGCTGACCCGTCCCATCGCCGAGGCGCACGACGAGTTCGAGATCGCACTCGCCCGCGCGGCACTCGATCGCGGCACGCCCGTGCTGGGGATCTGCCGCGGCATCCAGGTGATGGCGGTGGCCGACGGCGGCCGGCTGACGCAGGACGTGGAGACGTTGCACGACGGCGCTCACCGACACCGCTTCAAATGGGTGGATGGCGCGCTCGACCCGCCGGGCGACCATTGGCACGAGGTGAAGTGCGCGCCGGGCTCCGCGGCCGAGCGCTGGCTGGCGGGCGGCCCGTCGCGCGTGAACTCGTTCCACCACCAGTCCGTCGCCGCGACGGGACGGCGGCTGGCGGCCACGGCACGGGCGCGCGACGGCGTCATCGTGGCGATCGAGCGCGCGGACGGCGAGGGCTTCGCGGCGGGCATGCAGTGGCACGACGAGATGCAGTGGCGGCACGACGAGCGCTTCCTGCGACCGTTCCAGGACCTCGTTGAAGCCGCCACAAAGCGGCGCGCCCAGCGCTAAGCCGGCCGACTCCCGCCGCCCGACCTGCAACAGCCGCGCAACGATTTCCCGCGCCGGGACGACAGGGGTTTGACTCCAATAATTCGGCGATGGAGGGATTCCGCCTAACCAGGCCGATCGGTAGTCACGAATCGGTCACAAATTCCCGCGCCGGGACGACAGGTGTTTGACTCCAATAATTGGCGTTGGGGTGTTGCTGAATCGTGACGCGGGTATGACACGCTGAAGTGAAGCCTTCAGGCTTACGGCTGTGTCTTAACTAGCGTTCGATACCTGGGTGGTGGACAATCCGTCGATGACCGACTTGCTCGCACCATTGAATCCGCCCGAGCGGCTGCTTTGCGGCCCCGGCCCGTCGAACGTCGATCCGCGCGTGCTGAAGGCGATGCAGCTGCCCATGCTCGGCCACCTCGACCCCGAGTTCCACCGCATCCTCGAGAACCTGATCGAGCTGCTGAAGGCGACCTACCGCCGCAACGACGGCCTCACCATCGCCCTCTCCGCCAGCGGCACCTCCGGCATGGAGGCCGGCCTCGCCTCTCTGGCCGAGCCCGGCGACACCGCCATCATCGGAAGCTGCGGCTTCTTCGGCAACCGCATGATCGAGATCGCCCGCCGCCAGGGCGTCGACGTGATCGAGGTGCGCGCACCGTTCGGCCAGGCGGCCTCGAACGAGCGCATCCTGGAGGAGCTCGGCCGCCATCCCGAGACGCGGCTGATCGCCGTCGTACATGCCGAGACGTCGACCGGAGTCACCCACCCCCTGGCCGAGCTGGCCGCGGAGCTGCGAGACGGCGACGTGCTGCTGATGGCCGACTGCGTCACCTCGCTCGGCGGCATCGAGCTCGAGCCCGAGCGGTGGGGCGTCGACTACTGCTACTCGTGCAGCCAGAAGTGCCTGGGCGCTCCGCCCGGCATCTCGCCCGTCTCGCTGTCGCCGCGCGCGATGGAACGGATCGCCACACGAACGGCGCCGGTGCCGTTCAGCTTCGACTTCCAGGAGCTCGCCCGCTACTGGATCGACCGCCCCGCCACCTACCACCACACCACCCCCAACATCCAGTACTACGCACTCTACGAGGGCCTGCGCCTGGCGCTCGAGGAGGGCCTCGAGGCTCGCTGGCAACGCCACCTGAACGCCGGCTCGCACCTCCAGGCCGGGCTGCGCGAGCGCGGCTACGAGCTGCTGGCCGACCCCGAACTGCAGCTCCCGCAGCTGTCCGCCGTGTGCGTGCCCGAGGGGGTCGACGGCAAGGAGATCCAGATGCGGCTGCTGCGCGAGCACAACATCGAGGTGGGCGGCGGACTTGGACCCGACGCGCCCGACATCTGGCGGATCGGCATGATGGGCACCAACGCCCACCGCGAGACCGCCGACCGGCTGCTGGAGGCGTTCGATTCGGTGCTGACGCCGCCGCGTTCCGCTGTCACAGCGGGCAACGGCTGATGGCGGTACGCGATCGCCTGCACCGCAGCGAGCTGGCGGTGCCGGGCAGCAACACCCGCGCGATGGAGAAGGCGCCCACGCTGGGCGCCGACGTCGTCTTCCTCGACCTCGAGGACGCCGTCGCGCCGGACGACAAGGAGCAGGCCCGCGAGAACGTGATCGCGGCGCTGAACGAGCAGGACTGGTCGGCCTGCGCCGTCTCGGTGCGCATCAACGGGCTCGACACCCACTGGTGCTACCGCGACATCGTCGAGGTGGTCGAGCGGGCGGGCACGAAGCTGGACACGATCCTGATCCCCAAGGTGGGAACCCCCGCCGACGTGCTGTTCGTGGCCACGATGCTCGACCAGATCGAGGCCGCCAAGGGTCTGCCGGCGATCAACCTGCACATCCTGATCGAGACGGCGCTCGGCATGGCCAACGTCGAGGCGATCGCGCAGACCTGCCCGCAGCGCCTGGAGGCGATGGTGTTCGGCGTGGCTGACTACGCCGCGTCGACCCAGGCCCGCACCACCAACATCGGCGGTGCCAATCCGGACTACGCGGTGCTCACCGACGCTTCCGAGTCGGGGACCCGCGAGCACCACTGGGGCGACCAGTGGCACTACGCGCTGTCTCGGATGGTCGTTGCCTGCCGCGCCTACGGACTTCGGCCGATCGACGGCCCGTTCGGCGACTACCAGGACGGCGAGGGCTACACGGCCGCCGCGCGGCGCGCGGCGCAGCTCGGCTGTGAGGGCAAGTGGGCGATCCACCCCTCCCAGATCGCGCTCGCCAACGAGGTGTTCACGCCCGGCGACGATGAGGTGTCACGCGCGCGGCGGATCCTGGAGGCGATGGAGCAGGCCGCCGCCGAGGGCAAGGGCGCCGTCTCGCTGGACGGCAAGCTGATCGACGCCGCCTCGATCAAGATGGCCGAGAACCTGGTGCGCAAGGTCGATCAGATGTCCGGCACCGCGGTGGTCACCGCCGCGACGCGCTGAGCGCGCCTATCCGGCGTCGGTGAACCAGCGCCAGGTCCGCTCCAGCCCTTCGGCGAGCGGCACCTCCGGGGCGTGTCCGAGCCGCTCCCGGGCCTTGTCGATCAACGAGTAGTTGCGCTGGATCTCGCCCGCCCGAGGCGGCTCATGGCGCACCACGGGCGTGCGACCCGACACGTCGCCCAGCAGCCCGACCAAGTCGTTCAGGCTCGTCTCGACGCCGCTTGCCAGCTGGAAGATCTCGCCGCCCGCGCCGGGCGTCTCGGCGGCACGGATCAGGCCGTTGGCGAGGTCGCTGACGAACACGAAGTCCCGCGTCTGGGTGCCGTCGCCGTAGATCGTCAGCGGCTCGCCGGCCATGATCAGCCGGATGAACAGCGGAATCACGTTCGACTTGCGCGCCGAGCGCGGGCCGTACGCGTTCGAGAACCGCACCGCGACGGCGTCGAAGCCGTACGCGCCGTGGAAGGCTGAGCAGTACGCCTCGCCGGTGGCCTTGCCGGCACCGTAGGGAGAGAGCGGCGCGACCGGCTTGTCCTCGCGGGCCGGATAGGCGTTGTCGCCCAGCGGCGCGTTCGAGGATGAGAACACGAACCGCTCCACGCCGGCCTGCTTCGCCGCCCACAGTGCGACCAGGGTGCCGCGGGCGTTGAGGTCGAAGTTGCCGATCGGATCCTCGATCGAGTCGACCACCCCGGCGCCGGCCGCCAGGTGGAACATCGTCTGGCAGCCGTCGCAGGCGCGGGTCAGCGGCTCCAGCTCGCGCACGTCGCCCAGCACCAGCTCCACGTCGAGGCCCTCCAGATGCTCGCGCGTGCCGGACGAGAGGTCGTCATAGGTTCGTACCCGGTAGCCGCGTTCGATCAGCAGCCGCACCAGCGTCGAGCCGATGAAGCCGGCGCCGCCGGTTACGAGTGCTGTGGGGGCTGGCATGGCGGCGAACCCTACCCGCCGTCGACAGCCTCAGCGTCGGCGCCAGCGCCGGCCAGGCCGCGATCGTGGTCCCAGCACGGCGCCCCCTCGAACGCCTCCAGCCCCGCCACCGACACCGGCCCGTCCCTGGGCTCGAGGCCGCGCCGCACGCGCGGCGCCGCAACGGCCACAAGCCCGCCGACAACCCCGCCGAACAGGAACGAGCGCACGACGCCTCGGCGGCGACGCGGTCTGTCGCTCATCCCAGTACCTCGCGGTGGGCGATGTAGCCGGCGATCAGGATCCCGATCGCCTGCCCACCCACCCGAACCGCTCCGCCGGTGGCGATGGCGATGGCGATCGCCGGCACGATGTAGGCCCAGGCCGCACCCGCGGCCGCGATCCAGGCCGTCGCCGGCGCCCGGTAGCGGCCGGCGGCCGACAGCACCGCCCGTCCGGTCAGCAGCCCCACGAAGTAGGCGATCAGGAACGTGAAGAAGCCCAGCTGGTAGCCGCCGGCATAGGCCAGCACCGCGCCGAAGCCCGACCCGACGGCAAACGCTGCACCCGCGGCGCGGGCGACGACGGCCGGTTTCAGCACGACCCTGGCCGAGCGTGGCAGCTTCGCGCAGTCGCGGCACTTGATGCCGACCGCGGCCTGCACCATGCAGTCCGGGCAGATCGGCTTGCCGCAGTTCGAGCACGAGACGTACGTCTCGACCTTGGGGTGATTGGCGCAGTACCGCGGACGTTCGACTGAATCGGTCCCTGCGGCGGCTGGCACGCGGCCGAGTGTAGCATCGCGCCGTGCTCGAGCCTCTGATCGTGACCCTCGGCGACGTGCTTGCACTGGCGCTGATCACTCCCGACGACGGCCTGCTGCCCGAGGCCTCCAGCCGGGTGCGAACGCAGCTGACGGTCGGCGGCCAGGCGGCCATCTGCGCCTGCTGGGCGGTCGAGACCGGCGCCCGCGCGCGGGCCGTCAGCGCCCGCTCCTACGACCGGCTGGGCGACCTGATCGAGGCCGAGCTGGCGGAGCGGGGCGTCGACATGGACGGCCCGGCGGTGGCCGGCGCGACCGGACTGGCGGCTGTCGTGCGACCGCCCGGTGCGCGGCGAACGGCGTTCACCGACCGCGGTGTCTGCCCGTTGCTCTCGGCCGACTCGCTGCGCCCCGAGTGGCTGGTGGACGCCGACGTGCTGCACG
>JAWVDZ010000280.1:0-5796 GCA_033856955.1 Gaiellales bacterium | reverse complement strand
TGGTTCGAAAATCGCAATAGCCGCTCCTTCTCGCGCCGGCCGCGCCGACCTCGAGCACACGGTGGCCCGTAGGGCGGGCGCGGGGCGGGCCGTGTGCGTCGCCCGCGATGCGAACGCCGCCGACTGGCTGTGCGCGGTGATCGGCCCGAGCAGCACCCGTTGCCTGCGCGCTCACGTGAAGCCGTGGGGTTCCGTCGAGCTGCACCAGGCCTATCTCAGGTGCGCCGAGAACCACGTGCTCGCGCGGTACTTCACCGCGTAGGATGCGGTGATGGACGAGCACGATGCTCCCAGCGAGAGTAAGAAGGCGCGAGACAACCGCGAGCTGATCGAGTTGCTGAACGAGATCCGGGTCGCGATCCCCGGTGTTCAGGTGCTGTTCGCCTTCCTGTTCGCGGCGCCGTTCGCGTCCGGCTGGTCGAGGGTCACGCACTTCCAGTCGCGGGTTTTCCTGGCCGCCTTTCTGTGCGCGGCCGCCGCGACCGCCCTGCTGATCGCTCCCACGACGTACCACCGGCTGACCTTCCGGCGCGGCCGGCGCGAGAAGGAGCGGCTATTGCGATTTTCGAACCACGCCGTGCTGGCCGGCACGTTCATGCTCGCGACAGCGATCAGCCTGTCGGTGTTCGTGGTGACGGCGGTCGTCGTCAGCGACGGCTGGGCGGCTGTCACCGCCGCCTGCGTCGAGCTGATGCTGGTGACACTGTGGTACGGACTGCCGCTCGCGATGCGGCACCACGACGACCCCTGATGTTCCGCACAAGCGGTCGCCGGGTACTCCCGCGATGACGCGATGACTGTCCGATCCGCGATTGCGCTGGTTGCTGCGCCGCTGGCGTGCTTTGCCATGACCGGATGTGGGGGAAGCGGCGCCGCGGCCTCCAGCGATCGCACCGCGGCGATTCCGCACCAGCTGGGCCTGCAGCTGGTCGGTCGCACCAGCGCCGTGGAGGCGAGCTTGAACGGCGGCGACGAGTGCGCCGCGCTGGAGCAGGGCACCAAGCTCCAGCAGGCCGAGGCGGACGCGATCGCGGCGGGCAAGATCCCGGTCGAGATGCGGGCGCAGCTGGTCGACTCGACGCAGGCTCTGATCGCACAGATCCACTGCGCGCCTCCGAAGCCGCCGCCGCCGCCGCACCATCATCACGATCACGGCAAGAAGCACGGCGAGGGGGGAGGAGATTGAGCCCGGTGCGCACGGACATCGGCCGCTATCGCATCGACCGCGTGCTCGGGCAGGGCGGCATGGCGCTCGTCTACCTCGGCCATGACGCGAAGCTGGGACGGCCGGTCGCGATCAAGCTGCTGGCCGACAACCTGGCCGGCGATGAGTCGTTTCGTGCTCGCTTCATGCGCGAGGCGCGGATGGCGGCCGGTCTCAGCCACGTCAACATCGTGCACGTCTACGACGTCGGGCAGGACACCGACGAGCGACCCTACATCGTGATGGAGTACGTGGACGGCGAGTCGCTGGCCGAGACGCTGACCCGCGAGGGCCGGCTCTCGCCGGCTCGTGTGCGAGAGGTTGCGCTCGACTGCTGCCATGGGCTGGAGCACGCCCACGCGGCCGGCCTCGTGCACCGGGACATCAAGCCCCACAACCTGCTCGCCGATCGGGAGGGGAAGGTCAAGATCGCCGACTTCGGCGTCGCCCGCTCGCTGGGCGAGACGCAGCTGACGATGGCCGGTAGCGTGCTCGGCAGCGTCGGCTACCTGTCGCCGGAGCAGGCCGCCGGCCGGCCGGTCACGCCCGCGGCCGACATCTACTCGCTGGGCGCGACGCTGTATGAGCTGCTGACGGGACGCACCCCGCATCAGGGCGTGCTGCTGACCGAACTGCTGCGCCAGCGCGGACTGCGACCGCCTCCGCCGATGGCCGGGATCGTGTCCGGGGTGCCGGCGGCGCTCGAGACCGCCGTGATGAGCTGTCTGGAGGCCGACCCCGAGCGGCGACCGCGGTCGGCCTCGGCGCTGGCGCTGGCCATCGACGCCGGCGACTCAACCGCGGCCACGCGCATCATCGCCACGACACCGCCGACGGACCGCACGCTGGTGATGGGGGGAGGGAAGGCGCCCCATCTGCCCGAGATCCCACCGATGCTGAGGAGCCTGTTCGGAGGCGAGCGGCGAGCGCGGGCGATGGGACTCGCGATTGGCCTGCTGATCGTGCTGGTGCTGGTGATCGCGCTCCTTGCAGGCAGGGACGGCGCGAAGCCCAAGCCGGCCGCCACGCGCCGGACGCCCGTGACGGCCGTGCCGGACGGGGCAACGCCGGCAGATGACGCCCACAACCTCGCCGCCTGGATCCGCCAGCACACCCGCTGATCGCTAAGGGTGCGGCGCGATCCACCCGATACAGCCAGCGTGGGTCTTCGCCGCACAGTCTTCTCCCTGATCGTCGTGCTTGCCGCGGCACTCGCCTTCGCCCAGCCTGCTCGAGCCCACGAGCGCACCTCGAGCGTGGTCGGCTCCTCCGGACTGGCGCACCCGCGTTCCGCGGGCGCCGTCAGCCGGCTGGTCGCCCTGACCCTCAGCGGCCCCGACTATCCCCTCGCGCTGTGGCACCCGGCCAGCACCTGGAACTACACGCTCGCCGATCGGCCGCTCGATCCGATGATCCGGCGCCTGGTGATCCACGTCGCCGAGGGCGGATTTGCCGGCACCTACAACTGGTTTGGCAACGCATCCGCACAGGCCTCCGCGCACTACGTCGTCTCCCCGACCGGGCAGGTCGCCCAGATGGTGCCGGACGCCGACATCGCCTGGCACGCCGGCAACTGGGCATACAACGAGACCTCGATCGGCATCGAGCACGCCGGCTACACCTACGGCGGGGGCTTTCCCGACGCCGAGTACCGCGGATCTGCGCGCCTTGCCGGATGGCTGGCACGCAGCTTCGCGATCACACCCGATCGTCAGCACGTGATCGGCCACAACGAGGTGCCCGACCCCTACCACCCCGGCCAGTGGGGCGGAGCCGACCATCACACCGATCCGGGCCCCTACTGGCAGTGGGCGCGTTACATGGCCTACCTGCGGCTGTTTGCGGCGACCACCCCGCAGCGACAGGTCGACGATGGCTCGGCGACGCGGTTTTCGGCCGGGAGCGGCTGGAAGCGGATCGCTGCAAAGGGCTCGCTTGGCGGCGGAGCGCGGGCGGCATCAGTGCTTTCGGGCGCTCAGCCCGCCCGCTATCGGTTGCCGCTGCCCGGCACCGACGGATATGACGTGTTCCTGCGCTGGCCATGCGTTTCCGGCGCCGACGCCGCGACGCGGGTGCAGCTCTCGACCACGTCCGGCCTGCGATCGGTGACGGTCGATCAGCGGGCGGGATGCGCGACGTGGCGGTATCTCGGCAGCTGGCGGTTCGCCGCCGGCGACACCTGGCGGGTCGCGATCTCAAGGGCCGCCGGGAGCGGGCTGGTGCTGGCCGACGCGGTGCGGATGGTCAAGTGGAGCGACATCGGTCCGCCCAGCGTCGTCTCGAGCCTGACCGCCGGACCGATCACCAGCAGCAGCGTCGAGTTCGAATGGGGCGCAGCGACCGACAACATGCGGGTGTGGGGGTACCAGGCCGTCGTCGATGGACAGATCGTCCAGGTCGGTTCCGGCCACAGCTACGTCGCTTCCGGCCTGCCCTGCGGCAGCGTGCATACGGCCGCGGTGCGCGCGGTGGACATGGTGGGGAACCGCTCCTCGAAGCGGACGCTGACGCTCAGCACGTCAGCCTGCCCGCCGCCACCCGGCAACCTCCGTGTCACGGCGACCGCCCTCGACAGCATCACGCTGGCATGGGACGCCGTGGCCGGCGCAACTCGCTATCAGATCTCCGCGCCAGGTGTGACAACGCGCCGGACGGTGGGAACGACGCTGACGATGGCCGGCCTCACGTGCGGCACGAGCTACTCCTTCTCGGTGATCGCACAGGACGCGGCGGGGTCGTGGTCGAACGTACCGGCAGCACGTGCGGCACAAACGGCGTCTTGCTGAGGCGGCGTTGCCTTGAGGCCACATAATCGGTAGACTCGGCGACGCGCTCCACGCAGGTCGTTGACCTGTGGCTTCAGCAACAAGATAGGGGGTCCGAATGAGGATTCGATCGCTCACCGTCGTCGTGGCGGTGATTGCGTTCACGGCGCTCTCAGCGTCGCCGGCGCTCGCTCACGACTGCTTCAACCCGACCAAGAATGCGCACGCACCCACGGCCGGCGTCCACTACACGCTGGTCGGCTTCGACGCGAACGGGCCGATCTTCGTCCAGACCGGTCCCGGCAAGGGCATCGGCGGCTTCGCGGCGATAGCTCCCGGCGTGTTCGGGCCCGATCAGACCGAGACGCTGTATGCCCACACGATCGGCAACAGCAGTTCGCATGAGGTGGTGGGAGGGCCGGGCAGCCAGACCGCCGCGCACGCCTGCGACGGCAAGGGCATCGACTACATCGATGCCTGCTTCGGCGAGTAGGGCGTAGGCTCGGGTGGCGGCGGGCGACCGCCGCCACCCGTCAACTCTCGGCCTAACCGGGCGCCTGCGAGTCAGCGATTTCCGGAACGGCAACAAGCGGCGCGTCTCGGGTCGGTTGCTCTACAGCCGATTCAAGCCGGCGGTTCCGGGTGTCCGTGGACGTCGGGTTTCGTCTCCGGAGGGGCGGGCACCGGGTCGGGGATCGCCGGGGGCTTGGGCGTGGCCGGCCCATCGGACTCGGGGCGGATGCCCTGCCCCTTGTCTTTGGCGTTTTCGCGGTCGGCGGAGCCAACGCGAGGCCGCGTCACTCCCTGCACGTGAATGTCCACATTCGCTCCTTTTGAAAAAGCTGTTGGCTGAGTTCGAACAGTCGGTTACCACCTGCTCGGGCTGTTCAAACCCGCGCCGATGTGCAGAGGAATCAGGCCGGCGCAAGCCGGGCAGATCGGTCCCCGTGACGCGCTTCCAGCGCCAACTCCTGCCCCCGAACCCAGACTCGCTCGACCTGAATCGATTCCCATCCTCGGGGTAACACGACCGGCCGGCCCGCCCAGCCTGATGGTTCGCCGGAGTCCGGCTGCAAGCCGGGGAGGCCGTAGAGCAGTGCCATCAAGAAGCCGCTCAGGTTTGCCGTGAACGGGCCGGCACGGGCCATGTCCGGAAATCGCGTCGGCTCGTACTCGAGCGTCGTCGTAAATGGCTCCGAGATGAAATCGGCGTACCCGCTCTGGAACAGCGCCAGCGCCCGTCGGCGGTCGCCCGCGCGGGCGGCGTACACACCCAGCAGGGCCGAGAGCATCGGTGCTCCCACGTAACCTTCCGCGTCCTCCACGGCCCGCAGGTACGTTGCCCGCTCGACCGCCGGATCGGCGCCCAGCCCGACCGGCCACAGACCGGCAGCCGCCTCTGGCGTCGCTCCCTTTGCCTCGCCGCGCCGATGACGGTCGTGGTTTTTGATCTCCCCCGCCCGGCCCAAGGGCATGACGATGGCATCGGAGAGGGCGCGCCAACGGTCAAACCGGTCGTCACCGCGGAGCTCGGCCATCCTAGCCGCTTCGCGCAGAGTCATTATCGCCGACGCGTTGACGAACGCGTTGTTGTCGACCAGGCGGCCCTCCAGCTCCGCGACGCCGTTCGAGCGGTGGATCTCGGCCCCGCGTGCGGTGTGGGTGACGCGGCTTTCGAGCCAGGTGGCGACGCCCGAGATGACGGGCCACGCGGCCGTGTGCTCGAACTCGCGATCGCCGGTGACGTGAACGAAGCGCGCGAAGGCCAGCGCAATGTCCTGACTCACATGATGCTCGTGCGAGCCGCCCTCGCCGGCGTCGGGCGCC
>JAWVDZ010000279.1:0-5713 GCA_033856955.1 Gaiellales bacterium | reverse complement strand
CGTGCAGCCAGTCACGGCTGGCCCGTCCGCCGCCGTGGATCGTCAGCGGCTTGTCGGTGAGCGCCTGGATGATGAACCGCGGGATCACCTTCTCGGGATGCTGGAAGGGGCCGTAGTTGTTGAAGGGTCGGATCACGGTCACAGGCAGCTCGTAGGTGCACCAGTACGAGTAGGCCAGCCGGTCGCCGCCCGCCTTCGTGCCGGCGTAGGGCGATCGCGGATTGAGCGGGTGGTCCTCGGTCATCGGGTCGGACTCGGCGGTGCCGTACACCTCGGAGGACGAGATCAGGATGAAGCGCTCCACCGGCCGCTCGCGGATCGCATCCAGCAGCACCTGCGTGCCGACCACGTTGGTGGTCACGAACTCGGCGCCGCCCTGCTCGATCGACTTCAAGACGTGCGACTCGGCGGCGGCGTTGACGATCACGTCCACGCCCGTCAGCGCGTCGGTGACGTCCTGCACGTCGCGGATGTCGCCTTTGATGAACCGCAGCCGCTCGTGACCGATCACGTCGTCGAGGTTCTCGAGGTTGCCGGCATATGTGAGCGCGTCCATCGTCACCACCTCGTGATCGGTGTGGTCGAGCAGGTACCGGATCATGTTGGAGGAGATGAACCCGGCGCCGCCGGTGACGAGGATGCGCTTCATGTGCCTATCCGATTTCGCGGTCGATGTAATAGATGGGGCGCTGCTCGATGTCTCGCTGTATCCGGCTGAGGTGCTCTCCCAGCACCGCCATCAGGAATCCCTGCAACCCGAGCACGAACAGCACCAGCCCGCCGAGCAGCAGCGGGCCCGGGAAGTTGCCGTGACGCACCCAGTACACGAGTCCCCAGGCGCCGACGACGGCGGACGTCAGGATACCTCCGATTGCCAGAATCGCCCCCACCCACTGCACCATCTGCGCCCAGAAGCCGGTCAGGACGTGCATCGCCAGCTTGGCCAGGGTGAACGCCCCGTAGCGGCTCTGACCGTCGCGAGCGGCGTGGCCCAGCTCGACCTCGGTGACGCGGGCTCCGGTCGTGCAGACCAGCGCCTTGGTGAACTTCTGGCGGCCGATGCGGTGCATCACCGGCTCGATCGCATCGCGGCGGTAGGCGTTGAACGCGCAGCCGAAGTCCGAGATCGGGGCGCCGGTGAGGCGTGCCAGCAGCCCGTTGATCAGCCGCGAGGGAAGCCGGCGCAGGAACAGCCCGTCGTGGCGCTCGATGCGACGTCCGCTGGCCACATCGGCTCCGGCCCGGATCGCCTCCACCAGCTTGGGGATGTCGGCCGGCTGGTTCTGGAGGTCACCGTCCATCGTCACCACGATCCGGCCGCGGGCGCGCGCGATGCCGGCGTGCATCGCCGGGTGCTGGCCGAAGTTTCGCTTGAACGAGACCACTCGCACGCGATCGTCGCGCGCATGCAGCTGCTCCAGCAGCTCCATCGTGCGGTCTGTCGAGCCGTCGTCGACGAAGATCGCCTCGGTCGTGATCGAGGCTCCGTCGACCGCCTCGGCGATTCCCTGCCACAGCGCTTCGAGCGTCGCCTGCTCGTTCAGCACCGGGATCACGATCGTCACCTCGGGAGTGCCGACGGGGGTGCCGGTTCGTTGTGGGGCGGCCTCGGTTGCCACCCTGGAAGCGTACCGGTTCGTGCGGATTCCAACGTTCGCAGGCGCCCGGCCGCCCGGCGAGCGTCATAATCCGGCGCCATGCGAGGCTTCCTCACCGCGCGCTGGTCGGTCGCCGTCGGCGCGCTCGCGACCATCGCCTACGGCGTCGCGGTGCTCGGCTTCGGCCTCGTCTACCGCCCGCTGCACAACGACGAGGGGGTGACGCTGCAGGTGGCTTCGCACGCCTCGGCGCACCAGGTGCTGGACGTGGCCGTCAACTACCGCCACGGCCCTCCGCTGCACTACCTGCTGGTTCACGCCTCGCTGCTCTGGCGGGACGACATGCTCGGCCTGCGGCTGCCCTCGGCGCTGCTTGGCATCCTCACCGTGGCGCTGGCCTTCGGCTTCGGCCGTGAGCTGCTGGGCAGGCACGGCGGCGGACCGGTGGCTGCGATCGTCGCCAGCTCGCCGGTGGTGGTGCACCTGGGCCAGTTCGCGCGTGGCTACACGGCGATGCTGGCCGGCTCGTTCGCCAGCCTCTGGCTGCTGCTGTTGCTGCTTCGCACCCGCCAGGCCCGCTACATCGCCCCCTACGGGCTGGCGGCGCTGCTACTGGCCGCCGCCCACCCGTTCGGCCTGTTCGCGCTGGCGTCCGAGCTGGTGATCCTGGTGGTGCTCGGGATCGCGCCTCTGGTGGCCGGGCGGCGCGAGAACCGGCGCGCGCTGATCATCATGGCCGGGGCCCTGGCGGTGGCGGCGATCGCGCTGGCGGCGCTGTGGCACGTCTACTCCCAGCTTCAGACGAAGTACGGGGTGGGTGCCGGGCGGCCGGTGATCGAGCCCGGTTCGAGCCAGTTCTGGCGGCGTCTGGGTGATGCCTGGTCGGGATCCTCGTGGGTGCTGGCCGGGATCGCGCTTGCCGCCGCGGCGCTCGCCGGGCTGGCCGTGCTCGTGATCCGAGACCGCCGCGCCGCCGTCGTGGTCGCAGTCTGGCTGGTGCAGCCGATCGCCTCGCTGGCGGTGCTGACCGCCACCTCGCAGGACTTCGCCCCGGAGCGTCACCTCTCATTCCTGATCCCGGGCTACGCCGCCGCGCTGGCTGCGTTCCTGCTCGAGCTCGGCCGCCGTGCCGGTCGCCGCGGCCCGTGGCTGGCTGCGCTCATTGGGGTGGCGCTGCTCAGCCCCGGAGTGGTCGCCCTGGTGAACGACATCGGTACGTTCACGCCCGACCTGCGTGACGCCAGCCTGTACCTGGGCTCGAACTTCGAGAAGGAGGATGTGCTGCTGTCCACCGGCGGCGTTCCCGAGAAGGGCGTCGATCCCCGCCTGTACGGCGCCTATGCCGCGCTCGAGGCACCGGGCGGATCGAACCTGGCCGGGTGGCGGGACGTGGGGCAGGAGAGCGAGTGCCGGCTGGTCGACCAGCTCGACCAGCGCCCGCGCCCGGACGGTGCCTGGGTGATGCTGCGCTCCCCGGACGCGCCGACCCTGGCCGCCCGGCTGGAGGCGGTCGGATTCCTGGACATCCGCACGTTTGGCCAGTTCGTGGTCGCCCGGTTCCCGCTGGCCCGCCACACGTCGATCTCGGCGCTCAGCGCCGGTGTGCGGGGATATCGGGTTGCCCGGGTGCTGAGCCCCGAGACGCTCGACTTCGGCGAGCTGCTCTCGACCTACCGGCTGGCGCGGGCCGAGGCGCGGTCGCCGGCCGGCTGCCCGCCGGCCGTCAGCTGAGTGCGCCCCGGGCCTCGTCGGCCAGGACGTCGAACTCGATGACATTTCCCGTCACGTCCCGGAGCAGGGCGTCGGCGTCCAGCGACTGGCCCAGCTCCCACAGCTCGCGCACCAGGCTTCCCGCCGGACGCTGACGAAACCAGGCACCGCCGTACTCGCCCCGCAGCCATTCCGTGAGCTGCGCCTCGAACGCCCACGCCCGCAGGTAGCAGGTGCAGTAGAAGCCGCCGTCCACGTCCTCGAGGAAGTCGGAGGGCGGGCAGGGGATGCCAACCGCCGTGGACAGCAGCTGGCTGTAGCGCTCGGGCAGCGCATCCAGCGGCAGGCCGGAATGCAGCTCCAGCTCGTATGAGAGCTTCGCGGCGTAGCGGCGGAGGAAGAACAGCTTCGTGAAGGCCGAGAAGCGGACGTACTCCTCGGCGCGCGGGAAGTCCAGCTGCGCCGAGAGCCAGCGCGGATCGCACACCAGGTGCTCGAGCAGGAAGGCGAACCCCTCCGTGACGGCGTTGTCGCCCAGCACCCGGTGCTCGGCCGGCAGCGACCGCTGCATGTGGGCGAAGTGCTCGGTGTGGCCGGCCTCGTGGAACAGCGCGTGGTAGTCGTCCTGGCCGCCCTGGGGCAGCACCACCAGCACCACCCGGTCGGGCACCCGGATGGGGGCGCAGAACGCCCTCGGGCGCTTGCCCTCGCGCGGCTCGATGTCGAGCTCGACGTTGCGCTGGGCATCGAGGTCGATGCCGAGGTCGCTGAGGGTCGCGCGCAGCGCGGGCAGCGCTCGCGCCGAGGGGAAGCCGGCGTCGAACTCGGGTGCCCGCATCAGGCGACTGATGTCCGCCGGACCGGCGTCCTCGAGGGCGACGCCGACGCGCGCCCGCAGCGCCTGCTCGAGCTCGCCCAGGTAGAGCCCTTCGGTCTGGTCGAGGAAGGCCGCCGTCTTGGCGTGCAGCTCGCGGGGGCGGTAGCCGAACCGCTCGTAGAGGCCGAGCACGCTGTCGGAACCGAGCTGTCCCGTCAGCTCCCGCTCGCGCTCGACGACCCGGGCCAGCACCGGATTCAGCTCCCGCTCGGTGACGTCGCAGCGGCGGCGGTGAAGCTCGCTGCGGCGGGCGTGGTCGGGCTCGTTCAGGAGCCGGGGCCGCACCACACGGTAGGGGATCTGCTCGCCGTCGAACTCGACCGTGACGCTGGCCTCGAGGTTGGCCACGGCATCGGTCAGATCCTTGCAGCCGTCGCCCACGTAGGCCTCTCCGGCGAAGCGCTGGAGCTCGAGCGGCGCACCCATCTCGGCCAGCTGGCGGGTGGCCTCGAGCGTGGTCATGTCGGCGTACCGCTCATAGACGCGGGCCATCTCCATGGTCGGCTTCAACCCGGCGCTGTGGCTGTAGTACTCCTCCAGCGCCTCGGCCGTCATCTGCTCGAGCCGATCGCGGTAGGTGGGGAGGTCGATCGGCACCGCCGTACACTAGATGGCCGTGCCCGCACTCGTACGAGACCAGGAGCTGGAGCTGACGATCGACAGCCTCGCCTACGGCGGCCGCGGCGTGGCACGCCACGGCGACCTGGTCGTGTTCGTCGCCCGCGCGCTGCCCGGCGACCGCGTCCGCGTGCGGGTGACGAAGTTCAAGAAGCGCTACGCCGAGGCCCGCGCGGTGGAGCTGCTCGAGCCCGGTCCCGGCCGCGTCATCGCCCGCTGTGCCCACTTCGGCGTCTGCGGTGGGTGCGCGTGGCAGGACCTCGAGTACGGCGAACAGCTGCGCCACAAGCAGTCCCAGGTGGTGGACGCGCTGGAGCGGCTGGGCCGGCTGGACGGCTTCGCGCTGGAGCCGATCGAGCCGGCGGTCTCGATCTGGGGCTACCGCAACAAGTTCGAGTACTCCTGGTCACAGACCGAGGCGGGCGCATCGCTCGGCTTCCACGTCGCCGGCCGCTGGGACCGGCTGATGGCGGTCGAGACCTGCCACATCGCCTCCGAGCCGTCGAACCGGCTGCGGCGCGCGTTCGAGACCTGGGCGCGGGAGCACGACCTGCATGCCTACGACCAGCGCGGCGGCCGGGGCTTCCTGCGCCACCTGGTGGTGCGCGAGGGCCGGCGCACCGGCCAGCTGCTGGCGATGCTGGTCACGGCACCGGGCGAGGTGCCGGGCGTCGAACGGCTCTCGGAGCTGCTCGGCGACGGCGTCGTGGGTGTCGTGCACGCGGTAAACGACGGCGTCTCCGAGATCACGTCCGGACTCGAGTCGCGGACGCTTTTCGGATCCGATGAGTTCGACGAACGGGTGCTCGACCTCTCGCAGCGGCAGTCCGCAGGCGCCATCATGCATAAGAACACCGAGATGTGCGACGTGCTGAACGGGCTGGCGCTGGAGTACTCCGGGCTGCGTCCG
>JAWVDZ010000278.1:0-4401 GCA_033856955.1 Gaiellales bacterium | reverse complement strand
CCGGCGCCACCTTCAAGACTCTGCTTCGCGTCCGGTTCGGCGAGACCGACGCCATGGGAGTGGCGAACAACGCCGCCTACCTCCAGTACTTCGAGATCGGCCGTATCGAATACCTGCGGTCGAGGGGCCACAGCTACGCCGAGGTGCACGACGGCGGCATGGACATGGTGGTGGCCGAGGCCTCGATCCACTACCGGCGTCCGCTTCGCTTCGATGACGAGTTCGTCGTCGAGTGCCGGATCAGCGACCTGTCGCGAGCCTCGTTCACGTTCAGCTACCGGCTGCTGCGCGACGGCCAGCCGGTGGCCGACGGCTTCACCCGGCACGCCTGCGTCGACCGCGCGACGATGCGCCCGGTGCGCCTGCCGGAGTGGCTGACAAGCCTGGGTGGCTGACCCTTAGGGCCAGCTCTCTCCGCCGTCGACCGATCGCAGCAGCATGTTTCCCGCGGCGGCGTAGGCCAGCCGGTGGTTGCGGGGATCGTAAGCCACCACATCCACACGCCGGTCGAGCACCGGCAGCAGCGTCTGCCCGCTGTCGGTGGACAGGTACAGCCGGTCACCCGCGACCAGCACCAGCCGCTGGTCGTCGGTCGTGAGTGCGATCGCGTGTGCGTCGGGGACGTCGGCCACGTGCCGGAAGGTGGCGCCGTCGTCTCGCGACCGCCACAGCCCGTCGTCGCCCGCCGCCACATAGACGACGTCGGGCCGGGTGACGTCGCCGCGCACGGCCGCCACCGCCAGCGCCGACTCGGGCAGGCCCGACGCCCGCAGCCGCGCCCAGTGCCCGCCCGCGTCGGCGGACAGCCAGAGGCGACCGAAAACGTCGATGGCGTAGAGGCGGTTGGTGCGGTGGTAGGGCGAGCAGACCGAGATGAAGGTGCCCGGCGTCTGCCTGGGATAGGCCAGCGCGTGGCCCCCGTAGTCGCCCCGCTGGCCGCCGTCCGGCCCCACCACCTCGCTGCCGAACTGCGAGAAGGCGACGCCGACACCGCCGGCGTGCCCGTCGACCGGCTGCCAGCTGCGTCCGCCGTCCTGCGACCGCCAAGGACGATCGCCGGTCGTCTCCCAGAGCGTGCCCGCGAAGTCGGGCGCGACCGCCATCCCCCGGGCCGGCTCGGGCATCGCAAACTGGCTCGGGCTCGCCCCGCCGCAGCCCGCGGCGGCGCCCACCAGGAGCAGCACGACCGGTACAGTCTTCTCAAGCCGGGAGGCCATGATCCCGACAAACCGTAGAGGATCCTCCCCCGAGGCCCCGACGCCCATGCCAAGAGACGATCTCGAGACCCTCGCACGCCTCCGCGGCCTTCTGGACGTGTCCCGCGTCGTTCGCGACGAGGAGGCTCTGCCGGACATGCTGAGCGCGATCGCGCGCACGATCGCCGAGTCACTGGGGTACAAGGTGGTCGTGATCAACCTCTACCGCCCGGCGTGGGACGAGTTCGAGGTGACCACCGTGCATGACTACGACCAGACGACGGTGCAGGCGCTGATGGGCACGCGCGGCGGGTGGTCGGAGTGGAAGCCGCTGCTCGACGAGCGCTTCCAGCGCAAGGGCGCCTACTTCGTGCAGGCCGGGGAGTACGACTGGGACAACGACATGCTGTCGATGACGCCGGACATCCCGATCAGCGACGACCCCAACGCCTGGCACCCGGAGGACGCGCTGTTCGTGCCGCTCAGGCATGCCGACGGGCACCTGCTGGGGATCGTCTCGGTGGACGAGCCGGTGTCGGGGCTGCGTCCCGGCGAGGCCGAGCTGGAGGTGCTGGTGGCGCTGGCCGAGCACGTCGCGCTGGTGCTCCAGGCCGGTCAGGAGGCCGCCCGCGCCAGCCGCTACCGGGGATCGCTGGAGCGGCTGCTGCAGGTCTCGTCCCGGCTGACCGAGACGCTGTCGATCGATGCGGTGCTGCAATCGGTGGCCGAGGGCATCTCCGATGCGCTGGGCTTCGAGAAGGTCAGCATCGACCTGCCGGATCCCGAGACCGGCGTGCTGGTGCCGCGCTGCGGTGTCGGCTGGTCGCTGGAGGAGATCAGCGAGAACGCGCCGCTGACGGTCGACCTGCTCCAACCGCTGCTGGACGAGCGATTCGAGGTCGAGGGCTGCTACCTGCTGACCACGCCAGAGGCGGTGGAGCGGCTGCCTGCCCGCCACCACGTCTACGAGTCTGTCAACAACGGCCGCGGGCCCAAGGCCTGGCAGCACCACTGGCTGATCGTGCCGCTGACCGACCGCCAGGGCGAGGTGATCGGCATGATCTGGGCGGACGACCCGGTCGACCGGCTGCTTCCCGGGCGCGACCTGCTCCAGGCCCTGCGCGTGTTTGCGAATCAGGCGACAACGGCGCTCGACTCGGCGACCCACTTCGAGGAGATGCGCTTCCTGGCCGACCACGATCCGCTGACTCGGCTGCTGAACCGGCGCGCGTTTACGCGCCGGCTGGCGATCGAGACCGCTCGATCGGGTCGCTACCACCGGCCGTTCGCGCTCGTGACCTGCGACCTGGACGGGTTCAAGACGCTGAACGACCGCCACGGTCACCTGGCCGGCGACGCCGCGCTGGAGCGGATGGGCGCGCTGTTGCGCGACGCCCTGCGAACCACCGACGCCGCCTTTCGGATCGGCGGCGACGAGTTCGCGATGCTGCTGCCGGAGACCGACGAGGCCGAGGTGCGGGCGGTGATCGACCGCGTCGCGACCGGGCTGACCGATGCGTCCGACCCGCAGTTCGAGAACCTCGGCGCCAGCTTCGGGGTGGCCGTGTACCCGCGCGACGGCGGCGACCCGGAGCTGCTGTTCCGGGCGGCGGACGACGCCATGTACACGGCGAAGCGCTCCGGCGAGCGTATGCATTTTGCGGCATAACGATTGACGCGGGGCGCCAGCGGCGCCACTCGCGACTGTCCTCAGGGCTCTGCTCGACAGCGGCAGAGGCCGTTCGACCGCGGGCTGCGGCTCGAGATAGGGGTCAGACCCCAGGCCAGACGCCGTTCGAGCGTGGGCTGCGGCCCGGACGGGGTCAGACCTCAATTGCTGTCAAGGCCCAACCGTCGCGAACTGCTCACAATTCTCACCCGGCGCCCGCGAAAGGGGTCAGACCCCTCGCACAATCCCTGTAACAGGGGTGGCACGCGGGCGTGATTCGTGTCACAGTGAGGTGCGTCCACGGCCCCGAACCCAGCGGAGCGGATGGAACCCCCGCAGCTTTCAGCATTCTCGCGTCTGCGAGGCCTGCTGGAGGTGACCCGGCTCGTCCGAAGCGACGATCAGCTCGATCACCTCCTGGCGGCGATCGCACGCACCACCTCCGAGTCGCTCGGCTTCGGCACCGTCGCCGTCCACCTCTACCGGCCCGAGCAGGACGACTTCTGCACGACCACCGTTCACGGTTCGCAGCTGGCCCGCGACACGCTGCTGGGCGACGCGCGGGGATGGGACGTGTGGGGCGCCGTGCTCGACGACCGTTTCCAGCATCGCGGCGCCTACCTGGTGCCGCACGGCACCTTCGACTGGAACGAGTTGGCACCCAACTCGTACGTGCCCCAGGTGCAGGCGGCCGACGCACCCGAGGCCTGGCACTCGGAGGATGCGCTGCTGGTACCGCTGCGCCACTCCGATGGCCACCTGCTGGGCATCCTCGCGGTGGACGAGCCGGTGTCGGGGATGCGCCCCAGTGACGACGAGCTGGACGTGCTGATGGCCGTGGCCGCGCACGCCGCCCTCGCGCTCCAGAGCGCCCAGGAGGCCCCGTCGGCGCCCGCCACCGGGCGGCGCTCGAGCAGCTGCTGCACGTCTCGTCGCAGCTGACCGAGACGTTCACGATCGACGCCATCTTGCAGGCGGTCTGCGACGGCATCCATGAGGCGCTGGGGTTCGAGAGCGTCTCGATCGACCTTCCCGAGCCCGAAAGCGGACGCCTGGCGCCGCGGGCCTGCTACGGCTGGGACGTGAACGACCCCACCATCAACTCGAGCATGTCGCTGGACGAGCTCGCCCCGCTGCTTGCGCCCGAGTTCGAGATCGAGGGCTGTTTCCTGCTCACATCCGAGGAGGCGCTGTCTCGGGTCGACCGCACGCACACCGGCTACCACTCGCGCCTGGTGGGACGCGGTCCGCACGCCTGGAACGACCACTGGCTGCTGGTGCCGCTGTACGACCGCTCGGGCGGCGTGATCGGCCTGATCTGGACCGACGATCCGGTCGATCGCATGCTCCCCTCCCCCGCCCGACTCCAGGCCCTGCGCGTGTTCGCAAACCAGGCAACCACGGCGCTCGACTCGGCGGCGCAGTTCGAGGAGATGCGCTTCCTGGCCGACCACGATCCGCTGACGCGGCTGTTCAACCGGCGGTCGTTCAACGACCGGCTCGAGATCGAGGCCGCCCGCGCCGCCCGCTACCAGC
>JAWVDZ010000277.1:0-9081 GCA_033856955.1 Gaiellales bacterium | reverse complement strand
GACCTCGACCTTGTCTACGTCGCCACCCGCAACCGCATCGTCTTCGGAGCGCCCGACCTGGACGGGCTGAGGGCGGCACTGGACTGACCCGGCGCGCCGCATGACCACCACCCTGGTGGTATCCGACTCCAACGACCCAGGATTCAGACTCCGGACAGCGCCGCCTGCCGGCTGGCGATCAGGTCGAGCACGGCCTGGCGGTCGCCCGCCCGCAGCAGGTCGACCGGATCCGGGCTGCCGTTGACGATGCCCTCGAAGAAGGCCTTGCGCTCGTCGTAGGTTGGAAGCGTCGCCTTCGCCCACCCGCGGGCGTCGTTCAGCATCTCCGCCAGCTCGGCGTACGCCTCGCCGAACAGGTCGCCGATCTCCCGCTTCATGCGCTTCGCCAGCGCCGGACTGGCTCCCGCGGTCGAGATCGCGATCGCGATCGGCCCCGTGCGCACGATCGCCGGCAGGATGAAGCTGCACAGCGGCGGCACGTCGACCACGTTGCACAGCATCGCCCGCCGCTCCGCCTCCTCGAACACGGCCACGTTCACGTCGGTGTCGCTGGTGGCCGCGATGGCGAGGAAGTGGCCCTCCAGATCGCCGGTCTGGTAGGGGCGGCGTGACAGCTCGATGTCGCCTGCCGCCGCCAGCTGCTCGACCTCGTCACAGGCCTCGGGCGCGATCACGTGCACGCCCGCGTCGCAGACCAGCAGGCCCTCGACCTTCTCGAGCCCCACGGAGCCGCCTCCCACCACCAGGCAGCGGCGGCCGGTCAGCTTCAGGCACGCCATGTAGAACGTCGTCGCCATCATGTCGGCCACACAGCGCTGGTCGCAGAACTCGAGCCGGTGCTGGCAGACGCACGGTTTGCCTCTGTAGGCCTGGGCCGGCATGGCTCGAATCGTAGCGACGGATCCGGTACACTCGCCCACCCGGCACGAGGTGACGATGGGATGAGCTACGAGCGTCCTCGCAACGAATACGTCTCCAGCACGATGGCCACCAGGCTGCTCACGATCGAGCCGTCGGCCATGCTGCAGGACGCGGCGCACCGCATGGCCGATCGGCGGGTCGGCGCGATCCTGGTCACCGATGCAGAACACCATCTGATCGGCATCCTGACGGAGCGCGACGTGCTCAGGGCGGTCGGCAGCGGCACCATCGAGGGCACCGTCGAGCAGTGGATGACGCGTGACCCGATCACGGTCGGTCCCGAAGCCACCAACGGCGAAGCGGCGATGATGATGATCCACGGGGGATTTCGCCACGTTCCCATCTGCGACCACGGCAAGCTGATCGGCGTGGTCTCGATCCGCGACCTGCTGACGCTGCCCGACGAGTCTCCAAAGGGCGCGTGAGCTTCTGCCCTCCAAAGGGCGCGTGAGCTTCTGCCGCGCCTGCGGTGAACCCCTGGCCGGGGCTCGCTTCTGCCCGCGCTGCGGCGCACCTGCGGTGGCGGCACACCCTGTTTCCGAAGGCACGAGTGGAAACGCGATCGCCTCGCTGGTGCTCGGCATTGCCGGGCTCGTGCTCTTCCCGCTGGTGCCGTCGATCCTGGCGATCGTTCTCGGCCGGTCGGCGAAGCGGGACATCCGGCAACGGCCAGGGCTGGGGGGCGAGGGCCTCGCCACGGCCGGCATCGTGCTCGGCTGGGTCGGCGTCGCGCTGATCGCGCTTGCGATCGTTTTGTTCGTGATGCTGGTGACGACCGCGTCGCAGATCGAGTAGAGCGCACGGAGCCACGGCTGCACCGCGGCGCGGTGTGCCTCGACTTACTCGAACTTCGCCACTCTCGCAAGGTAGGGTAGGCAGCATGAGCAATGGCATCTTCAAACTCCCCGCGGCGGTCAACGAGCCGATCCGCGACTACGCTCCCGGATCGCCCGAGCGAGCGAGCCTGAAGCACCGGCTGGACGAGCTGAGCGGCCAGCAGATCGAGATCCCGATGGTGATCGGCGGCAAGGAGGTGCGCACCGGTACCACCGCCAAATCGGTCAAGCCGCACGACCACGAGCACGTGCTCGCCGAGTACCACAAGGGCGGCGCCGGCGAGGTGGAGCAGGCGATCGCCGCCGCCCGCGAGGCGCACCACGACTGGTCGCGGACGCCGTGGAACGAGCGGGCGGCCGTCTTCCTGCGCGCGGCCGAGCTGCTCACCGGGCCGTGGCGCGACACGATCAACGCCGCCACCATGCTCGGTCAGTCGAAGACCGTCTACCAGGCCGAGATCGACGCGGCCTGCGAGCTGGCCGACTTCTGGCGCTTCAACCCCAGCTACATGCACCGCATCATGGAGGAGCAGCCGATCTCGGGGCCGGGCGTGTGGAACCGGCTGGAGTACCGCGCGCTGGAGGGCTTCGTGTTCGCGGTCTCGCCGTTCAACTTCACGGCCATTGCCGGCAACCTGTCCACCGCGCCGGCCATGATGGGAAACACGGTGGTGCTGAAGCCGGCCTCGACCGCCGTCTACTCGACCTACTTCCTGATGAAGCTGCTGGAGGCGGCCGGCCTGCCACCGGGAGTGATCAACATGGTGCTCGGCTCGGGCGCCGAGATCGGCGACGCCGCGCTGGCCTCGCCGGAGCTGGCCGGCATCCACTTCACCGGCTCGACGGCCGTGTTCCACTCGATGTGGCGAACGGTGGGCGAGAACATCGACCGCTACCACGGCTACCCGCGGATCGTGGGTGAGACAGGCGGCAAGGACTTCATCGTCGCCCACCGCTCCGCCGATCCCCAGGCCGTGGCGACGGCGATCGTGCGGGGAGCGTTCGAGTACCAGGGCCAGAAGTGCTCCGCCGCCTCACGCGTGTACGCGCCGTCCAACCTCTGGCCCGAGATCCGGGAGGCGCTCGAGACCGAGGTGCCGACGATCCGGATGGGTGGGGTGGAGGACTTCCGGAACTTCATGGGCGCCGTGATCGACAAGTCTGCCTACACCACGCAGCACGACGCGATCGCCCAGGCCCGCGCCAGCGACGACGCCGAGATCGTGGTCGGTGGCGAGTCGGACGACAGCCAGGGCTACTTCGTCGCGCCGACCGTTGTGGCGACCACCGATCCCTCGTTCGACCTGATGCAGCGGGAGCTGTTCGGCCCGGTCGTGACCGCCTACGTCTACGACGAGAAGCGCTACGACGACGCCCTCGACGTGGCCAACCGCACGTCGCCTTACGCCCTCACCGGGTCGGTGTTCGCGACCGACCGCTCGGCGATCGCGGAGGCCCATGACCGGCTGCGCGATGCCGCGGGCAACTTCTACGTCAACGACAAGCCGACCGGCGCCGTGGTCGGCCAGCAGCCGTTCGGTGGGGCGCGCGCGTCCGGCACCAACGACAAGGCCGGCTCGATGTGGAACCTGATCCGGTGGGCGAGCCCGCGCACGATCAAGGAGACGTTCGTCTCGCCGACCGACTACCGATACCCGTTCATGGCCGAGGAGTAGCCGTGGACGACGCAGCGGCCCTGGCGCTGGCCTCACTGCCCGGCCGATCAGGTGTCCAGGCGACCTCGCAGGAGGGGGCGACGCTTCTCTGCGATCCCTTTCAGCTGGACGGCGAGGTGCTGCGAGCGTACGTGCCGCGACTCCAGCTCGGCGGCGTGCAGAGGCTGATGCTTCGGTTCGCGGTCGGCGGGAACCCCTGGCGAGCCGAGTTCGAGCTCGAGCAGGCCGAGTATCACAGCTTCGAGCAGGCTATCGCCGAGCTTCGCCTGGTCACCGTCGAGCGTGACGGCGCCGGCCGGCAGAAGGCGCGAGCGCCGGTGCGCGCAGCCGGCGTGATGAAGGCGATCCTCTGCCAAAACGCGGTCGACGGCAACGAGTACGACGTCACCGTCGAGGACATCTCCGAGACCGGCGTCCAGTTCACGATCGAGTTGCAGGTCGAGCCGCGCGATCAGTTCTCGCTCACGATGCGGGCGGACGGCGAGCGGGTGCGGATCGTTGCGACCGCTGTGAACATCTCGCAGGGCGCCTACGGCCGCCACACCGTCGGTGCCCGGATCACAGAGGTTCCGGAAGCCGACCTGCTGGCGATCCGCCGCTTGGCGGCACGGCACCAGGCGGAGTAACCGCGACCGGGGTCTGACCCCAGCCCGAGCCGCATCCTCGAACCGGCACCGCCTCTACGGTACGTCCCATGCCGACGCTCGCCTCGCCGCGCGTGGTGGCGTCGTTCGCCGCCATCTACCTGATCTGGGGATCGACCTTCCTCGCCATTCGCTGGGCGGTGGAGACGATCCCGCCGTTTCCGATGATGGCGATGCGCTGTCTGCTCGGCGGCGGCGTACTGCTGGCGCTCTCGCGGATGCGCGAACCCCACTCATCCTGGCCGACGGCCGGGCAGTGGCTCGGCGCCTCCGGCGTCGGCGTGCTGCTGTTCGTCGGCTGTCACGGGCTCCTGGCGCGCGAGGAGCAGCACGTGCCCTCGGGAGTGGCGGCGCTGTTTCTGGCCACGATTCCGCTCTTCGTGCCGCTGCTGGCGTGGTGGCTGACCGGAGCCGGCCGTCCCTCGCTGCGCACCTCCGTTGCGCTTGCCGCCGGGTTCGCCGGCGTCGCGCTGTTGGTGGCAGCGCAGGGCGCGGGCGACGGCAGCCTGTCCGCAGCCGACGCCCTGCTGCTGCTGCTCTCGGCCTTCTCCTGGGCGGCGGGAACGATCGCGACCCGGCTGGTGCCGATGCCGGATGCGCCGCTCGCGGCGGCCGCCGCGCCCCTGCTGGCGGGTGCCGCCGCCCTGACTGTGCTCTCGCTGGCGTCGGGCGAGGCGGGGGATCTATCGCTCTCCGCCGTCAGCGGTCGATCGCTGTTCGGGATGGGCTACCTGATCGTGATGGGCACGGTGGTGACGTTTGCCGCGTACGTCTGGCTGCTTCGCCACGTGCAGCCCACTCGCGTCGCCACGTACGCCTTCGTCAACCCGGTGGTGGCCGTGGTGCTCGGCTGGAGCATCGCCGGCGAGTCGCTGAGCGCGGGCACGCTGCTCGCCACGCTGGTGATCGTGGCCGCCGTTGCGGTCGCCGTTTCGGACACCACGCGAGCGAGCCGCGATGCCACACCGACCGACGACGGTGACGCCAGGGTCAGCGTGCCGGCCTGATCGCCGCCAGCACCGCCGAGCGGGCGGGGCGGGAGCGGCAGAAGGCGCGGAACGCCGCCGCCTCGGGCAGCTCGGCGCCGCCGTCTCGCCGCAGCACGAACCAGGTGCGTCGAAGCGGCGCCCCCTCAACCTTGACCCGTCGCAGCACGCCCGACGCCAGCTCCGGTCCAGCGGCGTGGTTCGAGAGCAGCGTGATGCCCAGCCCGACCGCCACCGCCTGTTTGATCGCCCCGTTCGATCCCAGCGTCATGGTGGCGCGCGGCACGATGCCGTTCTCGCTCAGAAAGGCCTCGACGGTCGCCCTCGTGCCCGACCCCGGCTCGCGCAGCAGCCACGTCTCGTCGGCGGGATCCTTCACCTCGTGGTCGGCGGCCGCGATCACCACCAGCCGGTAGTCGATCAGCGGCGCGCCGCTGATGCCGGATCCGGCCGGCGGCTGGCCGCCGATCGCCAGGTCGACCTCCCGCCGCGCCAGCCGCTCGAACACGGTTGCCCGGTTGCCGACCTCGAGCGAGATCTGGACGTCCGGCCGCTCGCTGCGAAACGCCTTGATCAGGGGAGGCACCACGTACTCCCCGGCGGTCGTCACGGCCGCCAGGCGAAGCGCCCGCACCTGGCGGATCTCGCGCAGGGCCTGGTCGCGCAGCCCCAGCAGCTCAGCGGCGTAGCGGGCCAGCGTCTCGCCCGCCGGCGTCAGCACCACTCCCCGGCCCTGGCGGGTGACGAGGTCGACGCCCAGGTCGCGCTGCAGGGCGCTGACGGCGGCGGACACGGCCGGCTCGGTCACCACCAGCGCCGCCGCCGCTCCGCGCACCGAGCCGGTTCGCGCGAGGGCGAGAAAGGTGTTGAGCTGGCCGAACGTCATTGCAGAATGAGCTTATCAATAGCGACCGATGTTTCAATTGTGCATACATGATTGTCGGCCTACGCTCTCGTCCATGACCGACCATGCCCAGCTCTTCGCCGCCGGCGTCAAGGAGTACCGCGAGACCTACTGGCGCCCCGACTACCAACCGCTCGACACCGACATCCTGACCGCCTTCCGGGTCACCCCGCAGGAGGGCGTGCCGATCGAGGAGGCGGTCGCCGCGGTCGCCGCCGAGTCCTCGACCGGCACCTGGACGCAGGTCTGGACCGACCACCTGGTGGACATCGTGCGCTACCAGGCCAAGGCCTACCGGATCGATCCCGTTCCCGGAGAGCCCGATCAGGCGATCGCCCACATCGCCTATCCGCTCGACCTGTTCGAGGAGGGCTCGATCTCGAACGTGATGAGCTCGATCGTCGGCAACGTGTTCGGCTTCAAGGCCCTGCGCGCCCTGCGGCTGGAGGACATGCGCATCCCGCCGGCGTACATGAAGACGTTCCAGGGCCCGCCCAACGGCATCCAGGTCGAGCGCGACAAGCTGAACAAGTATGGCCGTCCGCTGCTGGGCTGCACGATCAAGCCCAAGCTGGGGCTGTCGGCCCGCAACTACGGTCGCGCCGTGTTCGAGGCGCTGTCCGGCGGGCTCGACTTCACCAAGGACGACGAGAACATCAACTCACAGCCGTTCATGCGCTGGCGCGACCGCTACGAGTTCGTGATGGAGGCGGTCAAGAAGGCCGAGGCCGAAACCGGGGAGCGCAAGGGCCACTACCTCAACGTGACCGCGCCGACCGTGGAACAGACGTTCGAGCGGGCCGAGTTCGCCGCTCGCTGGGCTCCCCGATCATCATGCACGATTACCTGACGGCGGGGTTTGCCATGCATCAGTCGCTGAGCCACTGGTGCCGCGACAAGGGCATGCTGCTGCACGTGCACCGCGCCATGCACGCCGTCATGGACCGCCAGAAGAACCACGGCATCCACTTCCGGGTGCTGGCCAAGTGGCTGCGGATGGCGGGCGGCGATCACCTGCACGTGGGCACCGTGGTCGGCAAGCTGGAGGGCGACCGGGCCTCGACGCTGGGCGTGATCGACCTGCTGCGGCTCGACAACGTGCCCGCCGACGCCTCGCGCGGCCTCTACTTCGACCAGCCCTGGGCCTCGCTTCCGGCCGTGATGCCCGTCGCCTCGGGTGGCATCCACGTCCACCACATGCCCGACCTGGTCGAGATCTTCGGCGACGACTCGGTGCTCCAGTTCGGTGGCGGCACGCTCGGCCATCCCTGGGGCAACGCCGCCGGCGCCACCGCCAACCGGGTCGCGCTGGAGGCCTGCGTCAAGGCTCGCAACGAGGGCCGCGCGCTGATCGAGGAGGGCCCGCGGATCCTGCGCGAGGCGGCCGCGAACAGTCCGGCGCTGGCGGTGGCGATGGAGACCTGGAAGGATGTGCGCTTCGAGCACGCAACCGTCGACACGCTGGATGTGACCCATGCCCTCTGAGACGTTCAGCTACCTGCCGCCGCTGACCGACGCCGAGGTGCGGTCGCAGATCGCGCACCTCACCCGGGAGGGGTTGATCCCCGGCATCGAGTTCGCCGTCGATCCCGCGCCGAGCGACCACTACTGGTCGCTGTGGAAGCTGCCCTTCGTGGGGCGGCCTTCGCCCGACGCCGTGCTGGCCGAGATCGACCAGTGCGCGGCTGCCAATCCCACCGCGGAGATCAAGCTGGTTGGATACGACAGCGTGCGCCAGGGGCAGGTCGTGGCGTTCGTTGTCAGGCGACCTGGGTAGAGTGGGCGGATGCCTCGACCGATCATCTTGGGCGTCGTTGGCGACTCGGCAAGCGGCAAGACGACGCTCACCCGCGGGCTGGTGCGCCTGCTCGGGCACGAGCAGGTGTCGCACGTCTGCCTCGACGACTACCACCGCTACGACCGCTCGCAGCGCGCAGACATGGCGATCACGCCGCTGCACCCAGACTGCAACCACATGGACATCATGGCTCAGCACCTCAAACTGCTTCGCTGCGGCGAGGCCGTGATGAAGCCGGTCTACCGCCACTCCGACGGCAGCTTCGGGCCGCCCATGTACCTCGAGCCGGGGCGGTTCCTGATCGTCGAGGGTCTGCTCGGGTATCACAGCGAGCAGCTGCGCGAATGCTTCGACATCCGCGTCTACCTCGATCCGCCCGAGAGCCTGCGCCGCAAGTGGAAGGTGGTGCGCGATTGCTCGCGCCGCAACTACACCACCAACCAGGTGCTCGAGGAGCTCGACCGCCGCGAGCTCGACTCCGAGGCCTTCATCCGCCCGCAGCGCCACCACGCCGACATGGTGGTGCGGTTCGCTCCGCCGCCCGGCCTCGACGACGAGGCCGACGCCAACCACCTCGACGCCCACCTGCTGCTGCGGCCGGGGCTGCCGCATCCCGACCTGTCCGACGTGATCGGCGATGACGAGCGCGGCCTCTCGCTGGTCGGAGTGAACGGCGACCAGGATCTGCGCGTCCCCGGTCAGCTCGAGCCGGCCACCGCGCTCGAGCTGGAGGAGCGGATCTGGGAGCACATGCACTTCGCCAGCCACCTGCGGTCGGAGCGGCTGGGCGAGTTCACGATCGGCACCGACCTGCATCGCTCCGACTCACTGGCGATCGTGCAGCTGCTGGTGCTGTATCACCTGGTGACCGCCCGGGCGAAGGTCGCGCTCGGCGGTGCGGAGGCCCCGACGCGAGCGTAGGTTCCCGCGGCTGATAACGCGGGGAACCTGCTCGACGACCGCCGACAGGCGCCTGAACCCGCTCCCGGCTACCTGCCGTATGCCACGGTCGCGTAGTCGTAGGCGGTTGTTTCGCCGGAGCTACGTCCCGTCACGAACACCCGCGAGCCGTCCTCGCTGATCGCCAGCGCGCGCGGCTGGTCGATCCCGTTTCCGCTGCCGTTGTAGCGGTTGACCCAGCGCGCCATCCCGGTCGATGAGTCGTAGGACAGCGTGGCGAAGTCATAGCTGGACGTGATCCCGATGCTGAATCCGGTCACGATCACCTCGGGGGCCACCGGGCTCGCCGCGAGCGCGATGGCGGTATTCGCGTTGGCATCGCCCGGGCCGTTGTAGCGGTTGCGCCAGATGCGGGC
>JAWVDZ010000276.1:0-6642 GCA_033856955.1 Gaiellales bacterium | reverse complement strand
TCTCCGTGATGTGCTGCCGCTCGGCAAAGCCGAACCGACCCGGCCCCCCGTCGGCGTGTCCGGGCAGGTACACGCCCTGGAGCAGCTGGCCCTCGTCCTCGGGCACGCCGGTGCCTGAGAACGCGCTCACCTGCGGGTGCTGCGCGATGCATCGCGCCAGCAGCGACGTGCCGCTGCGATGCAGGCCGGTGACGAAGACGAAGCGGTGGTCGCTCACGGCAGCGAAGCGTAGTCGTCACGCCCTCCGTCACGCCGTCGACACGCGCCTGGGCGCCCCGTCCCCCACCGCAACGAATTCCACCCGGCGGCCGCCACAACAATTGGAGTCAAACCACTGTCGTGTGGGCGTTTCGCGATCGTGACCGATTCGCCACCTCTCCGCCGCATGGTTCGGCCGATCGTCGCTCGGGCCGAATTATTGGAGTCAAACTCCTGTCGTGTGGCCGCGGGGAATCGTTGCGAAAAGCGGGGAGTTGGAGGCGGCGATGGTGGGGTATCATCTGTCACAAGGAGGAGCTGACGGTCGATGTGATCAGGGAGTGGGGGTCGGTGCTCGTGATCGTCGCGATCCCGTACCTGGCGTGGGCGCTCCTGACGGGCTGGGCAATGGGCGGCGTCGATCGCGGCCAGCGGCAGCAGACTCCCTCGTCGCCGGGCGCATAGCCGCATCGCCGGGGTACCGGCGGCCACCCCCGACGGCCTTCTTTACACTGCGGCCATGAGCAACCCCAAGCGGCTGATGATCATCGGGCTGGACTGCGCGGCGCCGGAGATCCTGTTCGACGACATGAAGGGCGAGCTGCCGGTGCTCGGCCGGCTGATGGAGCAGGGCGTCTACGGCCCGCTCGAGTCCTGCGACCCGCCGATCACCGTGCCCGCCTGGTCGTGCATGATGAGCTCCAAGGATCCAGGCACGCTCGGCTTCTACGGCTTCCGCAACCGCAAGGATCACTCCTACGACGGCCTCACCTTCGCGACTGCCGAGAAGATGAAGGAGGATCGAGTCTGGGACATCCTGTCGCGGGCCGGAAAGCACGTGGTCGTGCTGGGCGTTCCGCAGACGTTTCCGCCCAGCGCAGTGAACGGCGAGATGGTGGGCTGCTTCCTCTCGCCCTCGATCGAGTCGCGCTACACCTACCCCGATGCGCTCAAGGACGAGATCCGTGAGGTGGTCGGCGAGTACATGGTGGACGTGCCCAACTTCCGCACCGACGAGAAGGATCGCATCCTGCGCGACATCAACGAGATGACCAAGCGCCGCTTCGCGCTCGCCCGCCACCTGCGCGACACGCGGCCGTGGGACTTCTTCATGATGGTCGAGATGGGTCCCGACCGCCTGCACCACGGCTTCTGGCGCTACTACGACCCCAAGCACCCCGACTACGAGCCCGGCACGGCCTACGAGACCGCCTTCCGCGACTACTACCGCTACCTCGACTCCGAGATCGGCTCGCTGATCGAAGGCCTCGACGATGAGACCGGCCTGATGATCGTCTCCGATCACGGCGCCCAGTCGATGTTCGGCGGCATCCAGGTGAACGAGTGGCTGATGCGCGAGGGCTACCTGAAGCTGGCCGAGCGGCCGGCCGCGCCCGGCCCGATCGGCAAGATGAAGATCGACTGGCCGAACACCCGGGTGTGGGCGGACGGCGGCTACTACTCGCGCATCTTCCTCAACGTGAAGGGACGCGAGCCGGAGGGGGTGATCGACCCGGCCGACTACGAGACCGTCCGCGACGAGCTGATCGCGAAGCTGGAGCAGTTGGGGGACGAGAACGGCGCGCCGATCGGCACCCGCGTCTTTCGGCCGGAGCAGCTCTACCACGAGGTCAACGGCGTCGCGCCCGACCTGATCTGCTACTTCGGCAACCTCACCTGGCGCTCGATCGGCTCGGTCGGCGACGGCCGCATCCACGTGCGCGAGAACGACACCGGCCCCGACGACGCCAACCACGCCAAGTTCGGCATCTACATCATGGACGGCCCCGGCATGCCGGAGCGGGCTCCCGCTGCCGCCACGCTGTTCGACGTCGCGCCCACGGTTCTCACCCTGCTTGGCCAGCCGGTGCCAGCCGACATGCAGGGCCACAGCCTCGTCTAGAACCTAGAGCGGGCAGCCGCCGGCCCGGTAGACGGCATCGCGGCGCGGGTAGATGAGGTTGCGGTAGGTGCCCTGGAGCAGCATGGCGTAGGTGGCATCGGCGCCCAGCATGGTCGCCGTCCGGTCGGCCGATCGCAGCCCGAAGCACTCCGCGCGGGACTCGTTGTTGCCGAGCGCGATGTGACCCGCCTCGTGGCCGAGCGCCACCACGGCGAAGCTCAACCACCATGCCGCGTCGGAGCCGAACGCCGGTTGCACACCCCGGTACTCGAGCGCCATCAGCGGCCGGCACACCATCGGCGCGAGGCTGATGCGCGACGCATGCAGGTCGGCGAAGCCGACGGCCGAGTCGCCGCGCGCACGATGGATCGCCGACCAGTCCGAGTGCGACCAGCAGCGCACCTCGACCGTTCGGCCGGCCAGCCTCGAGGCGACCGATCCCAGGGCCGGATCGACATGGCTCGCATTCGTCTCGGCCCGCACGGTCGGCAGGTCGGCGCGCCAGGGCGCCTCTCGCAGCCACAGGGCTTGCACGTCGGCGACGGATACGAGCAGCAGCAGCGTGGCCGCCGCGGCCAGCAGCGCCGGCAGGCGGAACCGGGTCGCACCGCCCGCAGGCCGCTCCGCCACCGCGACGTGTATCGCCCGTACGCATTTCCAGTGCACACGGCACTGTGGTCGGTAGATGCCGAGGCCGGTGGCGCGTTCCCAGCGGCCGGTGAGCGCGGCGCCGACAACGTCGAAGCCAACGGCCCCGCTGCAGATCGCGGCGAACGCGATCACGGCCACCGTGGGCTTGTTGGCGACCGGGCTGGCGTGGGCCGCCAGCAGGAACGCGACGGCCGCGAAGGCGCCCATCCCGATCGGCGCCAGACACGCCGCCGGGCCAGGCGGGGACACCGCGATCTCGACCTCCTCGCCGGCGTGCACCGAGGCCGGATCGAGGCCTCCGTAGCGGTGGGCCAGGAGCGTCATCTCTCCCACCGCAAGCAGCGAGCCGAGCGAGAACGCGCCCATCGACAGCAGCAGCGCGCTGCTGTCGTGCCGCAGCAGTGCTGCGATCGCCAGGGCGAGTCCGGCGGCCGCGATCGTGACCGTCCAGCGACGCCGGCGATACGCTCGCAGGGCCATCCAGCGCACCGTCTGCGAGGCCTCAACCATCCTGATCGGTTCCGATATAGATCATGCCGCGTGTACCGCCCATGAACGAACCGGCCGGCTGGTACACCCGCTCGCCACGCGCCTTCTCGAAGCGGATCAGCGTCGATGTCCCGGGCACGATGCTGCCGAACAGGTTGCCGAACAGCGCCGGAATCAGACACGCCGCGACCAGCTTGGACGGCGGCGAGCCGTGACCTGCGGCGACGACCACCACCTGAAAGATGGCCAGATTGAGCACCATGCGCGCGATCCCACCCACCACCGGGCGCCGTGAGCCTTCGACGATCGCCAGCCGGGGCAGCGGGGGATGCTGCTTCCCCTGGGCCGCCCGGAGGCGGGCCCGGTGAGACCTGAACCCGAGCGCGGCGCCGGCGAACGCCGCGAGCAGCGGCAGGAGCACCGCCCAGCCGTGCACCAGCAGCGGCACCGCTCCCAGCGACAACCCGAGAACCGTCGCCGACACAGCTCCCGCCGTGACGAACACCTCGCGCGTCGCCAGCACGCGCGGGCGCGCCGGATCCTCGACCCGGCCTGCCACCAACCGCCGCCCGCGCACGGTGATCACGCTTTCGGAAGCCATACTTGTCACTATCGGACGCACACCGTCCCGGCACGAGGGTCGCGGCGGTACCATCGACGCATGCCCGTGCGTCCATCCAAGCGACGTCAGATTGCACGCGTGCGCGAGATCGCCCACGTCGCGGCCCGCCACGGCTTCGGCTACGCCTTCGAGCGGCGCGGCCGCCGCGGCCTGGACGACGAGGCCGGCCTCTCGATGGAGGCCCGCGGACGCCACCTGCGCGAGATGCTGGACGAGCTGGGGCCGACGTTCGTCAAGTTCGGCCAGCTGCTCTCACTGCGCGCGGACGTGATCCCGGAGGAGATCGCGGTCGAGCTGCGCCAGCTCCAGGACTCGGTCACGGCATTCCCGTTCGCCGAGGTGGAGCAGGTTATCCAGCGTGAGCTGAAGTCGGACATCGACCGGCTGTTCTCGTGGTTCGATCCGGTGCCGGTGGCCGCCGCCTCGATCGGCCAGGTGCATCTGGCCGAGCTGCACACCGGCCGCTCCGTGGCGGTGAAGGTGCAGCGACCCAACGCTCCGCGCCAGATCGAGGCCGACATCGCGCTGCTGCACCAGGTCGCGCGAATCGTCAGCAGCCGCGTCGAGCGGCTCGACTTCGTGGACACGGTCGAGCTGGTGAACGAGTTCGAGCGCTCGATCAGGCGCGAGCTGGACTACCGGATCGAAGCCCGTAACGCCGAGACGTTTCGCCGCAGCTTCGCCGACCATGCATCGGTTGTGATCCCGAAGGTGTACTGGACGTACTCCAGCGAACGCGTGCTGACGCTCGAGCGGATCGAGGGGACGAAGCTGGGTGACCTTGACCTGACGACGCTGGAGCAGTCCGAGCGGCGGCGGCTGGCGCACCTGCTGGCCGAGACCTGGCTCGAGATGATCTTCCGCCACGGCAACTTCCACGCCGACCCGCATCCCGCCAACGTGTTCGTACTCGATGACGGCCGGCTCGGCCTGGTCGACTTCGGCATCACCGGCGCACTCTCGCCGCAGGACATGCGGAACCTGACCCGGCTCCTGGTCGACGCCGTGAACGAGAACGTCGAGCAGCTGCCGCGGCGTCTCCACGCCCTCGGCGTCCGTTTCAACCGCGAGCAGGAGGACGAGTTCCGGCTCGAGCTGCGCGAGATCTACTACCGCTACCACGGCGCCGCGCTGGGTGAGATCGACCCGCTGGAGATGATCCGCGAGGCGTTCGGGTTGACCGCCCGCATGCACCTGCGGCTCCCCACGCGGTTCGCGCTGCTGGACAAGACGCTGGCCACGCTCGGCTCGGTGGGAGCCGAGCTGTACCCGGACTTCAACGTCTTCGAGGTGGCCGAGCCGTACGCGGCCGAGCTGATGGCGCAGCAGCTCTCGCCGGGCGCGTTGCTCGACCGCGGGAAGGAGGAGGTGGCCAACTACGGCGGCCTGTTGATGGAGCTGCCCTACCAGGTGCACGACACGCTGGAGCAGCTCCGCGACGGCGAGGTCGAGGTGCAGTTCCGCCATCGCGGCCTCGACCTGCTGACCGCGAAGGCGGATGTCGTCTTCAACCGGCTGGTGATCGCGATCGTGATGGGCGGCCTGATGATCGGGTCTGCGCTGGTCGGAGCCAGCGCCCACGGTGGCCCGCACCTGCTGGGCGTGCACCTGCTGACGTGGTTTGGGTACCTGACCGCGACCGCACTGGGCTTGGTGCTGGTGGTCTCGATCCTGCGCAGCGGGAGGCTGTGAGGGCAGTGGTTGCAGCCGTTGGCACGGGCGCGTAGGCTCGGTCCTCGTTCTGTGAGGCCCAAGCCTTCCTGAGGGCGGACCCGGACGGCGGCAGCGCCCCCGCCGTCCCGCTCACGGGAGTTCGTCACGTCCGCACCTCTTCCTAGCATTGGTGTATGGACGAGAGCACCACCTGGATGGTCGAGCCGTGTCCCGAGCCGGCCGCCGCTGTGCTTGCGGCGGAGCTGGGCATCTCCCGCACGACCGCCGAGGTGCTCGTGCGCCGCGGACTGGGCGACCCGCAGGCCGCCCGCTCGTTCCTGGAGGCTGACGGGCCGCGCCACGACCCGCTGGAGCTGGGCGAGATGGCGGCGGCAGTCGATCGCATCGCGGCTGCGATCGAGGGCGAGGAGCAGATCTGCGTCCACGGTGACTACGACGCCGACGGCATCTGCGCAACCGCCCTGGCGGTGCTGGTGCTGCAAGCGCTGGGCGCGAAGGTCGGCTGGCACCTGCCAAGCAGGTTCGAGGAGGGCTACGGCGTCGGCGCGCAGGCGCTCGAGCGGCTCGCCGCCGAGGGCGTGCGGCTGGTGCTGACCGTCGACTGCGGCATCACGGCGGTGACCGAGGTGCGGCGCGCACGCGAGCTGGGGATGGACGTAATCGTCACCGACCACCACCGTCCCGGCCCCGAGCTGCCCGACTGCACCCGCGTCTGCACGCGCCCGTCCGAGTACCCCTTCCCCGAGCTGTGCGGCACCGGAGTGGTGCTGAAGCTGGCCGAGGCCCTGTACGCGCGGCTCGGCCGCGACCGGTCGGAGCTGGACGAGCACCTCGACCTTGTGGCGCTGGCCACCGTGGCCGACGTCGTGCCGCTGGTGGACGAGAATCGCGCCCTGGTGCGGGCCGGCCTGCGGCGGATGGCGCGCACCGCCAAGCCGGGACTGCGGGCGCTGATGGCCGCGGCCCGGGTCGACCGCACCCGCGTGTCCTCCACCGACCTGGGGTTCCGGCTGGGGCCCCGGATCAACGCCGCCGGGCGGCTGGGACACCCGGGAGTCGCGCTCGAGCTGCTGCTGACGCAGGATGAGGAACGGGCCCGCGAACT
>JAWVDZ010000275.1:0-3123 GCA_033856955.1 Gaiellales bacterium | reverse complement strand
CGCTGGCCGCCGGCGGCAAGCGCCTGCGGCCGCTGCTCGTGTCGCTGTGCGCGGCGCGCGAAGCCCGCGACCGGGCCGAGCTGGTGACGGCGGGCTGTGCCGTCGAGCTGGTGCACATGGCCACGCTGGTTCACGACGACGTGCTCGACGCGACTCCGCTTCGCCGTGGCCGGCCCACGATCTGGCACAGCGACGGGCGCGAACGCGCCACGACCACCGGCGACTACCTGTTCGCACGGGCATTCGCGGAACTGGCCGCGACCGGCGACATCGAGGCGGTTACGATCCTGTCCGACGCCTGCCTGGCCCTGGCCCGGGGGGAGATCCTGCAGCGGGCGCAGACCGGCGATCCGTCCACGTCCGTCGGTGCCTACCTCGAGCGCTGCACGCTCAAGACCGGGCGGCTGTTCTCGGCCGCGGCGATGCTGGGCGCGCGCTTCGGTGGGCTCGACCGCTCCCAGGGCGACGCGCTGGGCCGCTTCGCCGAGGCGCTCGGCCTCGCCTTCCAGATCGCCGACGACGTGCTCGATTGCGACGGCAACCCGGACACGACCGGCAAGCCGCTGGGCACCGACCTGCTGGACGGCACCGTCACGCTGCCGCTGATCCTGGCCGCCGAGCGCGACCGTGAGGTGAGCGAGGTGATCGCATCCGGGGCGAAGCCGGACGACGTGCTGCCGACGCTGGCCCGGGTGGTCGCCAGCGGCGCAATCGCCGACTCCCAGGCCGAGGCCCGCCAGTTGGCGACGGCCGCCCTGGCGGAGCTGGACGGAGTGTCGGCGCCGATCGATCACGACGCGCTGCGGGAGGCTGTGCGGATGGCGGTCGAGCGCAGCGCGTAACGCGCGGGTTTCGTCGCTGCAACCGCGCGCCCCGGCATCGGGCGACTCCTACTCTGTGAACGTGCGGTGGTACGCCGCACCCGACAGCCACGCCCGCTGCGCTCGTCCGTCGATCACCGTGTCGAACCTCAGGCGCTCCGGCGCCCAGGGTTGCTTGCCGACCCGGAACCGGCCGTCATCGAGCGGGCTGAGCGGGTGACGCACCTCGTCCACGGCGTCCGCGACGAGCATCAGCCGTCCGCCGTTCGCGATTACGCGGAAGTTGGTCAGCCACGCGTTGTGCGAGCGGTAGTGACCGAGCAGCGGCAGCCACTCTGCCGGGCACGATCCATCGTCCTTCAGCGGCGGGGCGGGCTCGAAGGCGAACGGCTCGGGCTGCTTGCCCCGTGCCAGCGCCAGCGCCGCGTCTGACAGGGCCACGCTGCCGCCGACGCCAGTCACCATCGACACGGCGCCCAGTCCGTCGAGCCCGGCCCGCATCATCGAGTACGTGCCGATCATGCCGCCGCCGTGGCCGATCCCGGACGCTGCGATCGCGAGTCCATAGCCGTACTGCTCGCGCTTGCCTTCCTGGTCGTCCTCGGCGTGCGGCGTACACATCGTCGTCCAGCTCGCCTCGCTCAGCAGCCGCTGGTCGCGGTTCATGATCGCCCGCAGGTAGATCGCAAGGTCGCCGGCGTTGCAGCAGATGCAGCCGTCCGCTTCGGCGCTGTCGATCCAGGTGGCGGGCACCAGTCCGTGCTCCCGGCGCCAGGGGCGGTCGTCGTAGGCCGCAACGTACGCCTGCGCCAACCGAGGTCGCATCTCCTGCACGATCCATGACTCGGTGTGCCGCATCTCGAGCCGATCGAGGATCCGCTCGCGCACCAGCTGCGGGTAGCCCGCGCCCGTTACCGTCTCGAGCAGCCAGCTGATCACCCGGTAGCCGACGTTCGAGTACCAGAAGTGCTCGCCGGGGGCGTACGCCGTCTCCGTCTCCGCGAGCGCGACGGCGTCGAAGTTGCTGCCCGTCGCAACGTCGGCCCCCATGATCAGCCCGGCGGTGTGCGTGAGCAGGTGGTGCAGGGTGATCGGCCCATGCCCGCCCCCGACCGAGAACCACGGCAGCACGTCGGTCACCGGGGCGTGCAGGTCGAGCAGCCCCTCCTCGGCCAGCTGGAGCGTGACGATGGCCGTGAACGACTTGCCGATCGATCCGATCTGGAACAGCGACCGGTCGCTCGCCTGCCCGTACGCGCGCACGGCCAGCGTCTCGTCCCGGTCGGTCACCGCCACCGCCATCGACGCCGCCGCGCCGGCGCTCAGGATGGTCTCGGCGAACGCGTCCAGGTCGTCGGCGAGATCGGGGCGCATCGGCACAGCCTACCGGCCTCCCTCGGTAGACTCCGGGGCGCATGGCCACCGCCGCCCGCCTCGACACCCTGGCTCCGATCCGCGACAAGGTGCTCGCCGGCGAACGCCTCGACTTCGACGACGGCGTGGCGCTGCTCGAGTCGGACGATCTCACCGGTCTCGGCGAGCTGGCGGACACCGCCCGGCGGCTGCGCGGCGGCGGCGACGAGGTGTTCTTCGTCAACAACCTGTACCTGAACCACACGAACGTGTGCCGGGTGAAGTGCAAGTTCTGCGCCTTTGCCATGACCGGCAAGCAGCCGCAGGCATACACGTGGGAGATCGACGACCTCGTCCAGCACGCGGTGGACGTGTACGGCCGCGAGAGCTACTCCGAGATCCACATGGTGGGTGGCGAGAGCCCGCACCTCGAGTACAGCTACTACGTCGACCTCACGCGGGCGCTGCACGAGGCGCTGCCCGACGTGCACCTGAAGCTGTTCACCGCCTCCGAGATCCATCACATGCACAAGCTCTCGGGCAAGCCGCGCGAGGAGATCCTGGCCGACCTGAAGGCGGCCGGCCTGGGCTCGCTGCCGGGCGGCGGCGCCGAGGTGTTCGCCGACCGCGTGCGGCGCCTGGTCGCGCCCGGCAAGGAGCACCCGGACAACTGGATCGCCACCCACCGGGCGGCGCACGGCATGGGCATGCCGACCCACTGCACGATGCTCTACGGGCACGTCGAGAACTATGAGGAGCGCGTCGACCACTGGATGCGGCTGCGCGACCTGCAGGACGAGACGGGCGGCTTCCTGGCCTTCATCCCGCTGCCGTTCCACCCAGAGAACACCGTCTTCGAGCGGCGCGGCTGGCGCTTCTCGACCGGCTATGACGACCTCAAGATGATCGCCGTGTCCCGGCTGATGCTGGACAACATCGCCAACATCAA
>JAWVDZ010000274.1:0-6444 GCA_033856955.1 Gaiellales bacterium | reverse complement strand
CGGGAGGCGTCCAGCAGCGCGGCCGCGGCCGCATCCAGGGCGGCCTGCGGCGGGCCGAACAGGTCCTCGTTCCAGTTCAGCGGCTGGGGCTCGTCCAACCCATGCTGCTGCTTCAGCTCGTCGCGGCTGGGGCCGGGGTCGTAGCGCTCGAGGCCGCGCAGCGATCCACGCGCCAGGGCATCCCAGTCGGTCATGCCATCGCCAGCTCGCGCAGGGTTGACTCGAGCACGCGAACGCAGCAGCCCACGGCATCGATCCCGGTCGACTCCTGGGGCGCATGGCTGACGCCCCCGGCGTCACTGCGGACGAAGAGCATCGCGGTCGGCACGCCGGCCATGCCCATGATCGTCGCGTCGTGGCCGGCCCCGGAGGGAAGCTCGACGACGTCGAGGCCGATGCCCGCGATGGCGCGCCGGATGGCGGCGGTGGGACCCGGGTGCATCGGCACCGGCTCGTACCGCCAGCGCACGACCACCTGCTCGCGGCAGCCGGTCTCGGCCGCGGACTCCGCCGCGACCGTGTGGACGGCATCGACCAGTTGCTGCAGCCGGCCGGCGTCCGGCGCGCGCACATCGGCGAACAGCTCTGCGCGGCCGGGGATGGTGTTGGTCGCAGCGGGCTGGACGCCGATACGGCCGATCGTGGCCACCGCGTCCGGCAGTGCCCGGGCGGCGTCGTGGACGCCCTGTATGAAGCGAGCGGCGGCGGCGACCGCGTCGGCGCGCATGGCCATTGGCACCGTGCCGGCGTGACCGCGGCGGCCGTCGAACGCGACCTCGACCCCGGCCATGCCGGCGATCGAGGTGACCAGCCCAACCGGCGCCCCGGCCGCGGCCAGCACCGGGCCCTGCTCTATGTGCGCCTCGACGTAGGACGCCGGCGGCTCCAGCCAACCCTCGCTGGGAAGAACGCCCAGCCCCAGCGCGGCGAAGGCGTCGCCCAGAGAGACACCGTCGGCGTCGGTCAGATCGGCCTCATCGGGCTCGAGCATGCCGGCCATCGCCCGGCTGCCGAACACCCCGCGGCCGAAACGGCAACCCTCCTCGAGCCGGAACGCGACCACCTCCAGCGGGCGCCGCACTCCACCCCCGGCCGCGATCGCCTCGACCGCCTCCAGCGCGGCGATCACTCCCAGCGCTCCGTCGAAGCGGCCGCCGTCAGGCGGCGTGTCGAGATGCGAGCCGGCCATCACGGCGGCCAGCGTGGGATCCGACCCGGGCATCAGTCCCAGCAGGTTCCCGGCCGGATCGAACGAGACGTCGAGGCCGGCCGCCTCCATCCAGCCGGCGACCAGATCGAACGCCCGCTGCTCGCCATCTCCCAGTCCCGGCCGGTTGGTGCCCGCGGCGCGGCCGATCTCGAACAGGCGATCGAGGCGATCGCATACTCGTCCCGCTCTGTCCACCTGCGTCGGCACGGCCGCGAGGGTAGCCGATCGCGGTGCGCGCGGGGCGAGGGATTGAGGTGGTGTGAGGCTCCGGCTGACGTTGTGCTTGGGCCGGCCGGGCCACCGCGCCGGCCGACACCCTTCAGCCACACCAGCGAACCCTACCGAGCCTTGAGCAGCTCCCGCAGCCGATCCTGCGGGCCATGAAACGCGGTCGACGAACCGTCCACCGCCATGCCGCCGCCGTCGACCACGATCGTCGCTCCGCTGACGTAGGCCGCCTTCGGCCCGGCCAGGAACGCGATCACCTCGGCGATCTCCCCGGGCTCACCCGGCCGTCGCAGCGGCGTGTCGCGGCTGCACAGCCAGTAGGCGTCCTCGAGCGAGCCGCCCCACTTCTCGGCAACTTCCTCCATGCCCTCGTCACCCATCGGAGTCCGCACCCAGCCCGGACAGACGCAGTTCGCGCGCACACCCTGAGGCCCGTAGTCGTTGGCCAGGCTGCGGGTGAGCATGATCACACCCGCCTTGGAGACGTCGTAGGAGGCCCAGCCCGGTCCGGCCTGGCAGCCGTTGGTGGAGCTGACGTTGACGATCGATCCGCGCGAGTCGATCAGGTGCGGAAGCGCCGCCCGTGCGAGTAGGAACGGCCCCGTGAGGTTGATGCGAAGCGTCGAGTCCCACCCCTCCGGGGTGTCCTCGCCGACCGCCGCGCTGGCTCCAACGCCGTGGTTGCAGATCAGGGAATCGAGCCGTCCGAAGGATTCGACGGCGGTCTCGACCGCGCTGTTCGCGCCGTCCGGAGTGGCGACGTCGGCTGGGATCGACACCGCACGGCCACCTGCGGCCGCGATCTCGTCCCTCACCTGGTTCAGCGGCTCCGACCGCCGGCCCACCAGCGCGACGTCGTACCCCGACTCCGCCAGGATCCGCGCGGTGTCCCGCCCGATCCCCGTGCCCGCCCCGGATACGAGCGCCGATCGTGATTCGTGTGCCAACGGATCCTCCACCCTGTGGTTGCCAACGGTTGGTATCAAGATACGGTACGATTGTACGTCATGATTGAGGGCGAGATGACCAACCCCGGTTCGGAGCCACAGCGCCGCACACGGCGAGCCGGCCGGGACAAGCTCCACGTCCTGCGCGCCGCGCGCCGTGTGATCGCGCAGCGGGGTGCCGACGCCACACGCTTCCGTGACGTCGCCGCCGAGACCGGCTCGGCCATCAGCACCCTGCAGTACAGCTTCGGTAGCCGGGAGGACCTGATCATCGCGGCGTTCGAGGACGCCGCGGCCGCCGACTTCGAGCGCGTCCGGCGAGCCGCCGAGGCGGCTGACGGGCCGGTCGACCGCCTGCGCGCGCTGGTGCGCCAGAGCGTCGTCGCCGGGAGCGACGAGGACGCCCGGGAAGCCTGGCTGGTGTGGGTCGAGTACTGGCGCGCAGCCGCCCGCGACGACGAGCTGCGCGCGGGGTCGGCCGACGTCTACGCCAAGTGGCGAGCGCTGGTCGGCAGCGTGCTGGCCGACGGCCGCGCGGCGGGCGCCTTTCGCGGCGATCTCGACATCGACCAGGCGGCCACCCAGGTGATGGCGCTGCTGGACGGCGTCGGCGTGCCGCTCGTGCTCAGGCACCCGGGCATCACCAGCGCCGGCGCAGCGGCGGTGGTGTTGGATGCCTTGGCGGGCATCCTCGACTGCGACGCGCTACGGCTGGATCCAGGCTGATGTCAGAGAAGCTGACACCGGGCCGCCGCGACCCACATGCCACGGACGCGGCCGCGTGGGATCCCCCGCCGACGCTGACGGGGCGGGAGTACGACTCGGCCGACGTGTTCGACATCGAGCGCGAGCGGCTGTTCCAGGGATCGTGGTTCTGCGTGGGGCGAGCCGACGAGGCGGACGGCGCCGGCGCGTTCGTGGCGGTCGACGTCGCCGGCGACAGCGTCCTGATCGTGCGCGGGGAGGACGGCGCGCTGCGGGCGTTCCTGAACGTCTGCCGCCACCGCGGCTCGCAGCTGTGCGAGGGCAGCGGCAAGGTCAAGGCAATTCGCTGCCCCTACCACGCGTGGTCGTACGGCCTCGACGGCCGACTTCTGAGCACCCCCAACGTGCGCCGCGAGGAGCGGCTGCCGCGGGACCAGCTCGGCCTGAACGAGGTTCCGGTGGACATTTGGGAGGGGTTCATGTGGGTCAGCCTGGCGGACGATCCCGGCCGGCTTGTGGATCATCTGACCAGCTGGGCGAGCGACGACCCGTTTCAGTGGCAGCGGTACGGAGTCGGCGACCTGGTCGTCGGCGCGCGGCGCGAGTACCGGGTGGCCGCCAACTGGAAGCTCCTGATCGAGAACTACAACGAGTGCCTGCACTGCCCGACCGTACATCCGGAGCTTGCCAAGCTGGTGCCGATCTACCGCCACGGCGAGGTTGAGGAGCAGCCCGGCCAGAACGGAAACGGCAACCGGCTCCGCGACGGCCTCACCTCGTTCACGCCCAGCGGCCACTCCGACCTGCCGTCCCTGCCGGGGCTCGAGCCGGATGACCTCGGCACGTTCTACGGCGTCACGCTGCTTCCCAACCTGATCATCAACTACCACTCCGACACCGTCTCCACGTTTCTGCTGCAGCCCGAGGGTGCCGCCGAGACCCGCGTCACCTGCCACTACCTGTTCGCGCCCGACACTGTTGCCAGTCCAGGCTTCGACCCTTCGCAGGTGGTCGAGTTCCGCCACACCCTCGCCCTGCAGGACTGGGCGGTCTGCGAAGGAGCCCAGCGCGGATCGCGCTCGCGCGGCTACGCCAAGGGCGGCATCCTGCCCTACGCCGACCGCTTCCTCCACAGCTTTCACGTGCAGTACCGCGAGATGCTCGCGGCCCACCCACACCCACAACCAGGGAGTCCTTGATGCGGTTCAGCGGAAAGCGAGCGCTCGTCACGGGCGGTGGCACCGGGATCGGCGCCGCCACAACCAAGCGCCTTCAAGCAGAGGGGGCGGAGGTGATCGTGATGGGCCGTCGGAAGGCCCCGCTGGAGGCCATCTCCGATCGCTTCGTGGTGGGCGACGTCAGCAACGCGGACGACTGCCGCAGGGCGATCGACGAGGCCGGCCCGCTGGACATCCTCGTCCACAACGCCGGCACCGCGGGCACCGGCTGGGACGACGTGATCGCCGTCAACCTGACCGCCGCCCACCACCTGTGCTCCTTCGCCGAACAGGGCCTGATCGAGCGGCGCGGCGCGATCGTCACGATCGGCTCGACGGCATCCGTCGTCTCCGGCGCCGTCGACGCCGACTACAACGCCGCCAAGGCCGGACTCGTGATGCTCACGCGCTCGCTGGCCGTCCGGTTGGGGCCGCACGGCGTGCGGGCGAACTCCGTCTGCCCGGGCTGGGTGCGCACGCCGATGGGCGAGATCGACATGCGCAAGCTGAACGAGGACGTCGACGAGGCGTACCGCACGGTCACCCGGTTCGCGCCGCTCCGCCGTGCAGCCGAGCCCGAGGAGGTCGCCTCCGTGATCTGCTTTCTCGCCAGCGACGACGCCTCCTACATGACCGGAACCGTGGTCATGGTCGACGGCGGGTCGACGGCCGTCGACGTGCTCGTCGTCGACTACGACGAGGAGTAGACGGGCGGTTCGGAGACGCGCAGCACGACCTTGCCCAGCCGGTCGCTCTCGAGCAGTCGCCGGGCGGCCGAGTCCATCTCCTCGAGCGGGTGGACGCTGTCGACCACCGGCCGCCAGGCGTCCGCCGCGACGTGATCGAGCAGCGCACGAAACTCGCCCGGGCTGCCCATCGTCGTGCCGACGATCGAGCGCCACGCCCAGTACACCTCCGAGACGGCAACGGTCGAGGTCTCCCCACCGGTGTCGCCGAAACTGACCAGAACGCCGCCCCAGCGCAGCGCTTGCAGCGCCTCCTGCCAACCTTCGGCGCCCCAGCTGTCGATCACCGCGTCGAAGTTGCCACCGGCCTGCTCACGCAGCCGCGACCCCCACTCCGGCTGCGAGTAGACGACCCCGCCCCGGGCGCCGATCTGCTTCAGCCGATCGAGCTTCGCGTCCGTCGAGGTCGTCACCCACACCTCGCCGCCGAGCGCGGTTGCGATCTGGACGGCGAACGTCGCCACGCCGCTTCCCGCGCCCGTCACCAGCACGCGCGCGCCATCGCTCACTCCCGCGCAGGTGACCACCGCACGCCACGCCGTCAAGCCGGCCAGGCCAAGCGCCCCCGATTCCTCCCATGACAGGTTGGCCGGCCGGGGCGAGACGTTTCCCGCCGGCACCACGACCCGATCGGCGAACGTGCCGTCGCGGGGTGCACCCAGGATCTCGAACGCCTCCGTCGGCACGTGCTCGCCCTCGGCCCAGCCAAGGCTCGAGTTGATCACCACCTCGTCTCCCACGGCGATCCCCTCGACCCCGCTGCCAATCTCGCTGACGACCCCTGCCGCGTCGGAGCCCAGCGTCACCGGGACAACCACCTCCGAGTCGCGCCAGATCCACCAGTCGCGCCGGTTCAGCGCCGCCGTGACGACCTGAACCACCACCTCTCCCGCCCCGGCGACCGGATCGGCCACATCCACCAGCTCGAACACCGGTGGCTCCCCGTGACGGACAAGACGCATGGCTCGCATAGGCCGGGCAGTTTCGCGCCGGCTCGCACCGCTGTCAATCGAGAACCGTCCAACGGTGCGGCCTGCGTCTCAGCGGCCGATCGAGTCGACCACGCTCCACTGCGAGTAACCGCCGCCGCCTTCGCTCAGGAGCTGGGCGGTACGTGCGTCGAAGATGAGAATGTCGCGCGGCTCGCCGGCGCTGCGTTGCATTGAGACCTCGATCCCCGGTCGGCCCAGCGGGTCGGTGACGCGGCCACCATACTGGATGCCCGGAAGCCGGCTGAGGATGGTGTAGAAGGCCGCCCTCACCCGTGGCTTGAGAGGTGAGTCGCGCATCATGTCGCCGATCACGACGAACTCCTCGTAGTTGAGCGGGTTGGAGGAGGATGGATCGGTGGCCTTGGACGAGGGCTCTGCCTGCCGGCGCACCATGTCCAG
>JAWVDZ010000273.1:0-3444 GCA_033856955.1 Gaiellales bacterium | reverse complement strand
CGCCTCGGGGCGGCTGGCGGCGGGGGCGGTCGCGCCGGACACGGCCGAGGCCTACTACGGATTCTGCGGTCACACCTACACCACCCATGCCTGCCCGGGCCCCTACTTCCCGCCGCGGGTGGATCGCTACGGCTTCCCGCTGCGGCCCAAGGACGGCCGCAAGGTCGACAACCTCGGCCGCCTGATCGACTCCGAGGGCTATGCGATCGATTCCGGCGGCGACCGCCTGCTCGGGCCGACCGGGGAGCCGGTACCGAAGGCGCCCCGCACCAGGCTCTGTCAGGACTGGATCCCCGAGCGCTACGACCTGGCGACGCGCATCGACGGCGGCTGGTACCGCTGCTGCGGCGGCACCATCCGCAAGCTGGTCGATTGCTGTGCCTACACCAATCGCCGCATCAACGGCGATGCCGCGCTGGTCGGCTACTGCTACAACGGCCGCAAGGTCTTCTGCGTCCTCTACTACCAGACCAGCGTGCAGTGCTAGAGACCTCGGCCAGCACTGACGCGGTGCTTGCCGCCTGCGCGTTGATCGCGGGCGTCTCCGGGGCGTGGTCCCCCTGAGGGTTCTCGATGGTCGAGACCATCGTCCCCGTCGTGAACGGGACCCGCAGATGGCTGTCATCGATCGCGCTGTTCTCAGCCGGTGCCATCGGCACCGCGGCGACGCTCGGCCTGGTGCTGGGTGCTGCGCTGCCGCCGGGAGGGGCAGCGGTGGTGGCGGCGGTGGCCGTGTTCGCGCTGGTGGAGGCGGCCGGTGAGGCGGGGCTGGTGAGGATTCCCCTGCCGCAGCTGCGCCGCCAGGTGCCGGAGCGCTGGCGCGAGCGGTATCCGCAGCCGCTGGCTGCCCTCTTCTACGGCGCCGGACTCGGCCTGGGCTTTGCCACATACCTGCCCGTCTCGACGCTGATCGTGGTGGCCGTGGCGGTCACCGGCTTGCTTGGCGCGGGCGATGGGGCGGTGGTGCTGGGGGCCTTCGGCGCGGGGCGAGCGCTTGCGCTCGCCGCCACCACCGGCCGCGTTCGAAGCTACGAGCAGGCCACGGGACGGATCGAGCGGATGGCCGGGTTGGGTATGCCGCGGCTGCGAAGGCTGAACGCGGTCGCGCTGCTCACGCTGGCCGGCGTGCTGGCTCTCGGCCCCGGCACGGCGGTCGCCCGTGCCGCCACTCAGCTCGATCTCGGTCCCGATCCGGTCGCCGACCCGTCCGCCGCGCCCGGATTGCTGGCCTTCGACCGCGTCAACTCAGACGGTTCGCTGACCGGCGTGCTGCGGGTCGGCGGCGTCTTCAGCGACCTGCCGGGCATCAACCCCGACCTGGACGGCACGCGGGTCGTGGTGGACACCGGTCCTGAGTTCGAGATCATCGACACCGGCACGATGTCGGTGCTGCAGACGCTGCCGCTGGTGGGAAACCAGCCGGCGCTCTCGGGCCACTGGCTCGTCTACCGGCGCGGTGTCTCGGCCGGACGGCAGATCGTGCTGTACGACCTCTCCACCGACACGGAGAAGGTGATCGTGCAGATCCCATACGCGGTCGACCTGGGCGCACCCGACATCTCCTACCCGCGCGTCACCTACCACCGCACCGGTTCGGATCGCAGCTCGGTGGCGCTGTACCGCATCGACTCCGGGGTCAGCGAGCGGCTGCGCACATCGGTTCGCTACGCGTACTCCAACCCCTCTGTCGATGGCAGCATCGTGCTCTACGTGCGACAGACGCTGCTCGGCATGCAGCTCTACCGGTTCAACCTCGCGACGCACAGCGAGGCGCAGGTGTTTGCGCTCAAGAAGGGCGGCGGGCGCTTCCTGTGGACGACGGGACTCACCGGCTGGCGCTTCTTCTTCACGGTGTACGGCGACCCGGGATCCTGGATCTACCGATCGTAGATACTGGACGGGTGAGCAGCCCACCAGCCACCACCCCGGGCCCCACCGCAGCCGAGCTTCGCGCGGCGCTTGACGAGGCCTCGCGCTGGGTGGCCGACTACCTCGAGTCGGTCGGCGAGCGCCCGGTGCTGGCGCAGGTGCAGCCGGGCGAGATCGCGGCGCGGCTACCGCTCGCCGCCCCCGCCTCCGGCGAGCCGCTGTCGCAGATCCTGGCCGACATCGACGCGCTGATCATGCCGGGCATCACGCACTGGAACCACCCCTCGTTCTTCGCCTATTTCGGCATCACGGGCTCCGGCCCGGGCATCGTGGGCGAGCTGATCTCCGCCGCGCTGAACGTGAACGCGATGCTGTGGCGCACGTCACCGGCTGCGACCGAGCTCGAGCAGCGGACGCTGTCCTGGGTGCTCGAGATGCTGGCGTTGCCGGCGACCTGGTTCGGCCAGATCACCGACTCCGCCTCCGCCTCGACGCTGTGCGCGCTGGCCGCCGCGCGCCAGGCCGCGGGGCTGGACATCCGGCGTCTCGGCATGGCCGGCCGCGACCTGCCGCGGCTGCGCGTCTACACGTCCGAGGAGGCGCACAGCTCGGTCGAGAAGGCCTGCATCGTGCTCGGCTTCGGCCAGGAGGGCGTGACCAAGATCGCGACGGACGACGCCTTCCGGATGCGGCCCGACCTGCTGTCCGACGCGATCGGGCGCGACCTCGCGGCGGGCGTGCGGCCGGTCGCCGTCGTCGCCTCGGTGGGCACCACCTCCACCACCAGCGTCGATCCGGTCGACGCGATGGCCGACATCTGCGCCCGAAACGAGATCTGGCTTCACGTCGACGCGGCCTACGGCGGCGCGGCCGGTCTGCTGGAAAGTCACCGGCACCTGCTGGCCGGGTGCGAGCGGGCCGACTCGCTGGTCTTCAACCCGCACAAGTGGCTGTTCACGCCGGTGGACTGCAGTCTGCTCTACACCTCGCGTCCCGACGTCCTGCGGGAAGCCTTCTCGCTGGTGCCGTTCTACCTCACGTCGAGCGAGTCGGACGTGGTCAACTTCATGGACTACGGCGTCTCGCTGGGACGCAGGTTCCGGGCGCTCAAGCTGTGGATGGTGATCCGCGCCTACGGCCGTGACGGCCTGGCCGAGCTGGTGGCGGGCCACATCGACCTGGCGCGACGGCTGGCAGAGCTGATCGAGGCCGAGCCGGGCTGGGAGCTGGTGGCGCCGGTGCCGCTCTCGACGGTCTGCTTCCGGGCCCACCCGGCTGGGGTCGATGACGAGGCCGCGCTCGAGCAGCTGAACGCGGACCTGGTGGAGCGGGTGAACGCGAGCGGCCTCGCGTTCGTGTCACACACCAAGGTGTCCGGCCGCTACGCCGTCCGGATCGCGATCGGCAACGCCGCCAGCGGCTGGCAGCACGTGGCGAGGGCGTGGCTCGCGCTGCGCCAAGCCGTCCCTTAGGTCGTCGGCAAGAGATCAGGGCCGAGCACGATCGCCACGCCGTTCGTCGAGGACGGCACCACGCCGGTGGCTTCGCCGATCTTGACCGGGGCCCCCAGCCCCA
>JAWVDZ010000272.1:0-3719 GCA_033856955.1 Gaiellales bacterium | reverse complement strand
ACGGGACGGCACCGCTCTCTCCACAGAACCCGATGGGACTACACGGCGGTGCTGCGCGCAAGCCATCGCCGAAAGCGCTACCGCCGTGGACCCGGCGGCCGGTTTGCAGGGCCTGGCCCGCGGGAATCCCAATCGTGCGACCCGACCGAGGAGGACACATGACCGAGAAGCGCACCGAGGACGCGCGGCCGGAGGCCGACGCCGAGACGCCGCAGCCGCCACAGCCGGACCAGCCGCCGCAGCCGGACGGGCCGCCGCATCCCGATCCGCCGGCACCGACCGCCGGGCCAGACTCGCCGGAGGGAGGCGCGGCGTGAGGATACGGCGCCGAGGGCCTCGGCGGCCGGCACCGAGGCGTTCACGTGGTCGCTCGACGGCTTGCGCGACCGCGCAGGTTGCGGCACACCCGAAAGGTTAGGCCAGCACGAGCACCCGACCGCGCTCGATCCGAGCGTCGTAGACCGCCACGCGCATGCGCGGATCCTCCGGGCAGCGGCCCGAGTCGAGCTCGAACCGCCAGCCGTGCCAGGGGCAGTGGAGCACGGAGCCTTCCTCGAGCCGGTAGCGCCCCGGCGCGCCTCCCAGCCGCGGCCGCAGCGTGCCCTCGCAGAGCGGCGCTCCGTGGTGCGGGCAGCGGTTGCGGAAGGCGTGGGCCGCGCCCGTCTCGCCGTCGAGCAGGACGCCCACCTCCCGTCCGCCGATCCGGGCCACCAGCCGGCCGTCACGGCGCAGAACCTCCTCGGCGCCCACGTCGTGCCATGCCCCTGCGGCCGTCATATCGCGCCGGCTCCCAGCCGGGCGCCGAACAGGCGCTCGGCGGTCGTCGTCATGACCTTCTCGCGCCAGTGCTCCGGCAGGCGCTGCAGCATCCGCCCCGGGTCATCGAAGTCCCAGTGGGGGTAGTCGGAGGCGAAGCAAAGGATGTCCGGCGCGCCGGCGGCCTCGAGCATCTCGAACAGCAGGTCGTCCCGGCCGTCGGTGTGCTCGAGCGGCTGCGTCGTGAAGGCGATTTGCTCGCGGACGACCTCGCTCGGGCGCCGCTCCAGCCAGGGAGTCTCGGCTTTGAGGCCGCGCCAGTTGGTGTCGAGCCGCCAAAGGATCCCGGGCAGCCAGGCGAGGCCGCCTTCCAGTAGCAGCACACGCAGGCCCGGGACGCGCTCGAACGTCCCGTGGCAGACGAGCGACACCAGGTGGGCCATGATGCTGCAGGCCGAGCCGAGCGTGTGCCACTCCAGGTAGAAGGCGGGCAGGCCGGCGCCGCCGGAGGCGGCCGAGATTCCGAGCCCCTCGGCCCCGGAGTGGATGGCCACCGGCAGATCGTGCTCCGCAGCGGCCTCGAAGACCGGCAGGTAGCGCGGCTCGCCGTAGGGCCGCTCCGATCCGCCGCAGAGCAGCACGGCGGCGAATCGGGGGTCGGCGGCGGCACGGTGGATCTCGGCGGCGGCGGCAAGCGGATCCTGGGCGGGCACGACGATGGTGCCCCGGAACCGCGGGTCGGCGTCCAGCCAGCGCGCAGCCATCCAGTCGTTGTGAGCGCGCGCGAGTTCGGCGGCGCGGTAGGGGCTCGCCATCACCGAGACGGAGATGCCGTCGTCGGCGGTGAGCAGCGCCAGGTCGATGCCGTAGGGGTCGAGCAACTCACGGCGCACGAGCTCCGGACTCGTGCCCGGGAGGCCGCCGGCGCCGGGATCGAGGTCGACGCGCATGAATCCGGTCGGGTGCTGCCAGATGTAGCCGGGGAGGCCGAGCAGCGGCTCCTGCAGCCGGAACCAGTCGCGCTGTGCCGGGTCGATGAAGGCGAGGAACTCCTCGCGGTCGCCGATCTGGACATGGACGTCGCAGTCGATCATGCCGCCTCCTCGAGCAGTCGCAGCAGCAGGGCGTTGACGTCGTCGTGCCGGTGCCCGAACCATGAGGCGTGCCCCATCTCCTCGAGCAGGTGGAACCGGGCACCGGGGATCATGCCGGCCAGCTCCTCGCCGTCCTGGGGCGGCGCCTGGACGTCCTCCGTGAACGCGATCACGTCCACGGGCACGCCGATCTCGTGCAGGCGGTCGCGCTGGTCGTAGCGCAGGGACGCCTCCCACTGCGGGATCAGCGAGCGCTCGTTCTCGCCGGAGTCCATCCACTCGAGCAGGATCTCGCGCAGCCTCGGCCACACCTCGCGGTCGCCGAGCGCGCGGGCGGGATAGCACATGGCCGCGTAGTGGGCGACGCCCATCATCCCGTCGAGCCTGCCGCCGGCCCTGCGGAACTCGATCTCCGCCTCCTGGTAGTCCCAGCCCCAGCCGGTGCTCCAGGCGCCGGTTCCCATCACGATCGCGTGGCGGGCTATGTGGGGATGATCGAGCAGCACCTGCTGCACGATGGCGGAGCCGAGCGAGCTGCCGATCAGCGTCACGGGCGCGTCGCAGGCGGCCTCCACCAGCTCGGCCACGTCGCCGGCGAAGGCCTCGAGCGGCCAGGGGCCGGGGAGGCCGCACTCCGTGGCGCCGATGCCGCGCGAGTCGAAGGTGGTCGAGCGGAAGCGGGCGTCGAAGACCGGCGTCTGGAAGCGGCGCCAGTCCTCGCCGCGCGAGCCGCCGCCGGCGACCCAGACGACGTCGGGGCCGGTGCCGGACTGCTCGTACGCGACGCGTGCCTCGGATCCGTGGTGATATGGCAAGCCGCACCTTCCGGTAAACTGGACATATGTCTAAACTTCAGTCCGGCGATGGTACTCGCCGCGGGGACGCTCGGCAAGTGGCTCCGGCGCGGGGGACGCGGGAGGACGGGCGCCAGACGCGCGCGGCGATCGTCGCCGCGACGCTGCGGGTGCTTCGGGACGAGGGGATCGGGCCGCTGACACACCGGGCGGTCGCCCACGAGGCGGGGGTGTCGCTGGCTTTGACGACGTATCACTTCGCGACCAAGGAGAACCTGATCGCGGAGGCACTGAACCTCGCTGCGGCCGAGACGCTGGACGGGCTGCGCGAGGCCGCGGCGGGCGACGGCGGCGAGCCGCTGACGCCGTCGGCGGTGGCCGACCGGCTGTCTGACATGACGATGGAGCGGCTGGGGGACGAGCGGCTGGCGGTGTTCGCGGTGGTGGAGCTGTCGCTGGCGGCGGCGCGGCGGCCGGCGCTGCACGGCGCGGCGGCGGCGTGGAACGAGGAGTACCACGGGGTGGTGGCGGGGCTGCTCGAGCGGGCGGGGATCGGCTCGCCTCGACAGGCGGCGCGGCTGGTAGTGGCGACGCTGGAGGGCCTGGTTTTCCTGCAGTTGACGGAGGCAGACCCGCGGTTCGAGCAGGACGTGCTGCGGCCGTCGTTGCGGGCGCTGGTGGAAGCCCTCTCGAGCAGCTGAGCGACGGCCGGCGAACCGAAAGTGCCTGGCTACGCCGGCGGTTCGCCGCCCGCTTGGCCTGTGGTGCCAGACTCGTGCCACACGCGGACCGGCGGAGGCGGTTGGCGCCCGCTCGGAGCGGTGATATCTCGCATAGCTGAGCCGTTTGTAGCTATCGGGACGGCTGGATTCGAACCAGCGACCCCCTGCTCCCAAAGCAAATCCCAGGCCGGGACGGGACGGTACGAGGCGGCACGGGACGGCTCTACTATGCGGAAAGCGGGGTGAGGCTACTACCCGCTGATACCCCCTGATTCCGTTCCGATGTACGCCAGAGGTACGCCACAACCCGAAGGAGCACCGGATGACCGACGACGACCGCGATATGGAACAGC
>JAWVDZ010000271.1:0-4135 GCA_033856955.1 Gaiellales bacterium | reverse complement strand
GTCATGGCAACGTCTCCGGCGCCACTTCCTCGGCGTGCCGGCCGACCAGGTTCAGGAAGACGTCGTCCATGCTCGGCTCACGCACCGCCACGGTCGAGGGTGCCAGGCCCTGATGGTCGAGGTCGCGCAGCATCGCGATCAGCGTCGACGCGCCCTCCTGCGTCGCCACCCGCACGGTCTCACCGTCGCCGCCCGGCTGGTAGCCGCCCACCGCGGCCAGGGCGGTGCGCGCACGCTCGGCCGCATCCACGTCGCCCATGCCCAGCTCGATCACGGTGCTGCCGAGCCGCGCCTTCAGCTGCGCCGGCGCGTCGTCCGCCACCACGCTGCCGCGGTCGATCACCGCGATCCGATCGGCCAGGCGGTCGGCCTCGTCCAGGTACTGCGTGGTCAGGACGATCGACGCACCGTCGGCCACCAGCCGCCGGATCATGTCCCACAGGTCGGCGCGGCTCTGCGGGTCGAGGCCGGTGGTCGGCTCGTCGAAGAACAGCACCGGCGGGCGATGCACGAGCGCGGCCGCCAGGTCGAGCCGCCGGCGCATGCCGCCCGAGTAGGTGCGAACGGGCCGGTCGGCGGCGTCGCTCAGCCCGAACTGCGCCAACAGCTCGGCCGCGCGGACACGCACCTGACCGCGCGGCAGGTGCGTCAGCCGGCCGATCAGGCGCAGGTTCTCGCCGCCGGTCAGGTTCGCATCCACGGCGGCGTTCTGGCCGGCCAGCCCGATCCGCTTTCGCACCTCGCCCGCCTGGCGCACGACGTCGAAGCCGAGCACGCGCGCGCTGCCGGCGTCGGGCCGCAGGATCGTCGACAGGATCCGCACCGCCGTCGTCTTGCCGGCGCCGTTTGGCCCCAGCAGCCCGAACACCGTGCCGGCCGGCACGGACAGGTCGATCCCGGCCAGGGCGTCGACGCTGCCGAAGCGCTTGCGAAGGCCCTCAACTTGGATCGCCGGGTCTGCCATGGGCGGCATCATACACAATGATTTATCTCAATCAAATGTTTATATGACGTAAGAATCATCTATGCTGCGGCCAGGATGGCCAAAACGCAGACCAAGCGGAAGACCGCCGACGACGTGTGGGCGCAGCTGCTGCGCATGACCCGGTTGCAGCGCGACCGCTTCCTGCGCATCTCGGCGGAGCTCGACCTCAGCCCCGGCGACGTGCGGACGCTGCTCACGCTCGACGACGAGCAGGGCCGGCCGATGGGCCAGCTCGCGCGGCTGTGGCGCTGCGATGCCTCCTACGTCACCGCGATGGTCGACCGGCTTGAACAGCGTGGGCTGGTCGAACGGCGCAGCGCCCAGCCCGACCGCCGCGTCAAGCAGGCGACGCTGACGGCTGAGGGCTCACGGATGCGATCCGCCGTGCTCACCCGCCTGCACGAGCTGCCGCCCGAGCTGCTCGAGCTCGACCACGCCACGCTGGTGACCGTGCGCGATGCGTTGTCCAGGCTGCAGGCGATCGACTAACAGACGGCGGTCAGTCCGGGTACTCGTCCTTCCGCCACGCGCGGAAATCGTCCCCTTGGTCTATCGGCGTCCGCTCCATCAGCAAGCTGTAGTACGGCGCGACGAACGGGTCGGGCGCCGTGACCGTGTAGGTGTGGTAGACGGTGCCGTTCTCGCGCGCGAAGGCGATCCAGCTCGGGGCCTCGCGCATCCCGTCCTTCAGCTCAGCGCCGATCTGGCGTGACCACTCCTGCAGCCAGTCGGGCGGGTCGTCGAGCATGCCCTTGATCTCGGGCACCTGCTGCGCCTGTTCCGGGGTCAGGGCGAGGTCGAAGTCGAAGGCGAAGTCGGTGTTGTAGGTGGAGACGTAGGGGAACTGCCAGTCCATCCGCCGCTTGTAGGCGGTCAGCCGCTCGATCGGCGCGCGCGAGAAGCAGATCAGCGTCACGTCGTGGTGGTTCATGTGGACGAGCGAGCCGTCCAGCCCGTCGCCCACGGTGGTGCAGCCGGGGCAGGCGCCGAGCGTGTAGTCGGGGCCGAACATGATGTTGTAGGCCAGCAGCTGCGAGCGGCCGTCGAACAGCTCGGCGAGCGTCTTCTTGCCGTCCTCGGTGTCGAACTCGTACTCCTTCTCGACCGGCACCCAGGGCAGATCGAGCCGCTTCTGCTTGATCTCCTGGTTTCGCTCCGCCTGCTCGGCCTCGAGCTTGGCCAGCTTCTCGCGGGCGGCCTTCCATTCCGCGCGGGTTCCTGTGGTGTGGTCGGGCATCTCTCAGCTCCTCAGGTGGGTGGATCACGTAAACAGACCGGCGGCGGCCGGGAAACTCATCGCACGGTACCCGCCGTCCGGAGGCGTGAATCAGCAGTGGGGCGCGCCCAGCGTGCGGCCGACGTCGACCAGCGATGCCAGCTGCGCCTGGGACAGGTGGTCGAGGAAGTGCTCCTGCAGGGCGTCGGCGAACGTCTGCTCCATGGCGGCCAGTTCCTTCCGGCCGGCGGGCGTCAGCCGCACCAGCGACAGCCGCCCGTCCTGGGGCGAGACGGCGCGCTCCAGCCAGCCGCGGACGACGAACTCGTCGGCAAGCCGTGAGACGCGGCTGGGGCTGACCACCACCTGCTGGGAGAGGTAGCGCACGGAGGCGCCGTCGGGGTGCATGTGGGACAGGCGGGCGAGCAGCTCGAAGCCGCTCAGGCCGGTGCCGTGCGCCTGGTCGAAAGCGTCGTCGATCGGGCGGACGACCCGGGTCTGGACGTGCAGCACGGCGAACAGCGCTTCGCCGCTGATCGCGAGGCCGGTGGGCTTGGGGGCGTTCGTGTGCGCGCTTCGTGCCATAGCGCTATGGTACCGGCCGAGGAGAACTATGCACGCGCACGGAGTTGTGCATAGGCATGGAATCCACCGAGGAGGGCACGATGTCGGAGCAGAGCGGGCCACAGACGAGGCGGACCGCGGTCGTGGTGGGAGGCGGCTACGGCGGCTACTCGGTCGCCAAGGCGCTCGATGAGGTGGTGGACGTGACGCTGGTCGAGCAGCGCGACGCCTTCGTCCACAACGTGGCGGCGCTGCGGGCGCTGGTCGAGCCGAGCGTGCTGCCGGACGTGTTTCTGCCCTACGACCACCTGCTCCATCATGGCCGCGTGGTGCACGACCGGGCGGTCGAGGTCGATGCCGGCCGCGTGCTGCTGGCCTCGGGCACGGAGCTTCGGCCGGACTTCGTCGTGCTGGCAACCGGGTCGAGGTACCCGTATCCGGCCAAGACCGACAGCCACGACAGGGAGAGTGCGATCGCCCGCTACCGGGGGACGCACGACCAGATGCTGGGGGCGGAGCGGGTGCTGATCCTGGGCGCCGGCCCGGTCGGGATCGAGCTGGCGGGTGAGATCTCGAGCGCCTGGCCGGACAAGACGATCACGATCGCCGATCCCGCGCACGACATCGTGCTCGGCCCCTACAAGCAGGAGCTGCGCGACGAGCTTCGCCGCCAGCTGGAGGCGCGTGGCATCGAGCTGGTGCTGGGGACGACGATCGATGAGCCGCCGACCGAGCCCGGCATCCAGGGCGCGTTCAGCGTGAATGCCAGCGGCGGTCGAACGCTCGAGGCCGACATCTGGTTTCGCTGCTACGGCGTGTCGCCGGTCAGCGACTACCTGACGGGTGGGCTGGCCGCGGCGCGACAGCCGGACGGCTTCATCGAGGTCAACCAACAGCTGCAGGTAGCCGGCCAGAGCACGGTGTTCGCGCTGGGCGACGTGTCCACGATCGACATCAAGATGGCGAGCCGGGCGGCGATGCAGGCGGTGACCGTGGCGGCCAACGTCCAGGCGCTGATCGACGGGACGCCGCTTCAGGACTACGAGCCGCTTCCGCCGGTGATCGTGATCCCGCTCGGGCCGGACGGCGGCGCCGCGCAGCTGCCGGGCCAGGATGAGATCGGTGGCGCCGAGACGGCGTCCGCGCTCAAGGGCGGCGACCTGATGGTGCATCGCTACCGCGAGCTGTTCGGGCTGGAGGCGGCGACGACGCTCTGAGGTTGCGCTGGGCGGGTTCGGGCGAGGGCGGATCGCGGTATCATGACTCGCACGCGCGGCCGGGACGGGTGCGCGGTCCTGCGGGCGGTTCGTCTCGCGGGAGGCAAGGGGCGGCGGTGCGTGCTGCGATCCGCTCAACCAAGCCATTCGCCC
>JAWVDZ010000270.1:0-2998 GCA_033856955.1 Gaiellales bacterium | reverse complement strand
CCTGACGTGGCGTCCGGCATGCCACTGGTCGTATGTGACGCGGGGCAGTTCGACCCCCAATCGGCCGTAGACGTACTGGACGAGGCCCGAGCAATCGAATCCCTGGCTCGGCGTCGCGCCGCCCCAGGCGTAACGGATGCCGGCGTATCGGTGCGAGAGCTGTGCGGCACGGGTGCCCAGGCCGCCGTGATGGCCATGATCGGCCCGCCGTCGCAGGGCGCGCAGCGTCTGCGGTCCGGTCTCGCCGTCCACCAGCAGCCCATGATGGAGCTGGAACCGGCGCACCGCGCGCCAGGTGCGGCGGTCGTAGAGGCCGTTTGCCCGGATGTGCAACATCCGCTGGACGTGCCGAACGGCCGCGCCGCTCTCCCCGAGCTGCAGGACGCCGTCGTCGGCGTGGTGGCCGTGGTTGTGGCGACTTCGCGCCGCGATCAGCGCACGCCAGGTGTGCGGGCCGACCTGGCCGTCGGCCAGCAGGTGATGAGCGCGCGGGAAGCGCTTGACCGCGCGGCGGGTGCCGGCGCCGAAGACGCCGTCAGCCGGCACGCCCAGCGCCTTCTGCAGCTTCAGCACCAGATGACCGGTGCTTCCGGCACGCAGAATGTGGCTCGGCACGGCCTGTCGCTGAGCGGCATGCGCAGGCGGCGCCACGACCAGCGGCGTGGCCGCAAGGCCGAGGCATGTGAGCGCGCAAAGCGACAACCGGAGCGGGTGGCGAAGAGAATGACCAATGGGACCCTTTACTCGTTCTAGGTCGCGTTTGCAAACTGGGCATTATCGATCGGTAAGGAATCGGAGAGCGACCGGTTATCGCCCGGCGTCGTCCCCATTCGCCCACGGCGAGGGCTGGAGCACCCATTCCGCCCGCGGCCCGATCGAGAGTGCAATAGGCGCAGCGATGATCAGCGCCACCAGCCCGAAGGCCACGAAGGCCCATCGCGGGGAGGCCGCGCTGGCCACGACGCCGCCGGCGATCGTGCCGGCGGCCTGTCCGATCATGCTCAGCGAGATCAGAAACGAGACCAGTCCAGCGCGCTCGGCCGCCGTGGTGTCGCGGACGACCCTGGTGCGGTTGAGGATCACCGCCACGCCGTTGAAGATGCCCAGGAGCAGCAGTCCGAACCCGGCCAGGGCGAGGTGGGGGGCGGCGCCGGTGATCATCGCCGCGGCACCGATCCCTGCCAGCGAGAGCGGATAGGCGGTGCGCCCGAACCGGCGTGAGCCCGCAAACAGGCTGCCCGCCACCAATCCCAGCGACGTCAGGCCGAGCAGCGCGCCGACGGCCGCGGGCTGCGCCTCGTAGGTACCACGCAGAAGCGGCACCTGAACGGCGATCACGGCGCCCAGCACCAGTGTCGTCACCGTCCAGCCGACCGCGATCTGGCGCAGCACCGGCGATCCCGCGATCCGCTGCACCGCCCACTGGAATCGGCGGTCCGCGGCGAGCGCGGTCGATCCGGCCCCCGAGAGGGCGGCGCAGCTCGCGATCAGACCGGCCGAGACGACGAACGAGGCCGCATTCAGGGCGAGCGCCAGGTCTGCCCCGACGCCTCCCACCAAAACGCCTCCCAGCACCGCGCCGAGCAGCGTCATCGCGTTGTCTGCCGATGCGATCGCGCCGGTGGCCGGCTCGAGCTGATCGTCGGACACCAGCAGCGGCACGGCCGCGGTTGCCAGCGGCCGGAACACGCCCACAGCGATGCCGGCCGTGCCGGCCAGCGCCACCACCGCCCAGGGTGTTTCGATCAGCGCCAGCAACCCGAACACGGCGGCGCTGCCCAGGTCGCACAGCACCATCGCGCGACGCACCCGCACCCGGTTGAGCCGGTCCCCCGCCAGCAGGCCGATCATCACCGAGGGCACGAACTCGGCGAACAGCAGCGCCGACACCCAGCCCGGCGATCCGGTCACGTCGTACATCCGGATCGAGAGCGCGATCGCGGCCATCCAGGTGCCGAGCACGCTGACCGACGTTGCCAGCCAGAAGCGGCGGAAGCCCACGCCGGCGGGGCCCATCACGGCCGGCAGCAACGCTCTCGGGTTGGTCGGGATCACGCCCGTCGATGGTACAGCGCGGATCCGGATGAGAGCCCACCGGAGGGCCGGGCCATATCGGCGCCGGCCCTCCCGTGGGTCTCAGGGCGTGCCGTCTAGCAGGAAGCCTCGCTGCTGCAGGACTTCGCCACCAGGTTGCTCTTGGCGTACATCTCGCCCACACACGAGACCGCCGTACCGGCGGCGGGCGAGCTTGCCATCACTATCACCGCCATCAGGCCGACAGAGGCCAGAAGCGCCATCAGGGCGGTTGTCAACGTCCGCAGTCTGTTCCATGCTGTGATCATGTTCTGTCCCCGCTGTGGATCCCAGCATCCTGATGAAGCCAGCTTCTGTCCTTCCTGCGGAGCGAGGCTTGGCCCGAGCGAGCCCGGGCCGGCGCCGCATCGGCGGCGACTCTCGCTGACCGGGGCGTTCGGCGATGCCGCCGCCGCCCTGTTCACGCGCCGCGCTGGGGCCGCGTATCCGTTGCTGGTGGCGACATGGCTTCTCAGTGCGGTCGCATTCGCAGCGGCTGCCGTCGTCACCATCCTGGCCGGCTTCGGCACGATCTGGCCGCGGCGCATCTTCAATACCGGCTGCTTCGTCGAGACGGACCAGCCCAGCGGGTACGTCGTATCGCACCCGGGCGGCTCAACCACCTACTGGCACCGTCTCCCCAACTGCGACGTGACCCGGATCGACCCCAACTGGGGCATGATCGTGGCGGTGGGGCTGGTGATGTGCGTGTTGGTGCTGCTGGTGAGCGCCATTGCCTGGGCGATGACCTACCGGATCGCGGCCCACGTGATCGACGGCGATCGGCCGACACTGCCATCCTCGGGCGCGATCATGCGCGCGGCGGGGCGCGTGCTCGGCTGGGGCGCGGTGCTGGCCGCGTGCTGGATCGGTGGATGGCTGCTGTTCGTGGTCGCCGGGGTGGTACTGGTCGGAGTGGCGGGAC
>JAWVDZ010000269.1:0-4959 GCA_033856955.1 Gaiellales bacterium | reverse complement strand
GGCCAGACCGAGGCCTCGGTCGACCTGACCAAGCTGGCGGGCTTGACCCCGGGCGGCGTGCTGTGCGAGGTGATGAACGCGGACGGGACGATGGCGAGCGGCGTTCAGCTCCAGGCGTTCTGCAGCCGGCACGACCTGCCGATGGTCACGGTCGAGGACATCGCGGCGCACCTGAACGCCGTCGCTCCGGCCATCAGCGTCGTCTGACGCGGCCCTGATCCCCTAGGCCGGCACGGGCTGGTGGTGCGCGATCAGCGCCTTGGCCTCGTTCACCTCGTCGCTTCGGTTGACCCCCAGGCAGCCCGTCACGCGGCCGCCGGCGTCGCTGTAGTAGGCGACGAAGTCATCGTCGGCCATCGAGCCGCGCACCTCCACCGAGTCGTCGTGGCCGGCCGGGCCGACGTACTCCATCCATGTCCAGTCGGCGAGGTCGGAGAAGAAGTAGGGCACCACGTCGTATGGGCCATGCTCCGCCCCGGCCCACGTGCGGCCCACGTATGAGCCGTGGTTGAGCGCCACGTCCCAGTGCTCGATGCGGATCCGCCGGCCATGGATGACGCTGTCGTACTCGGCGATGTCGCCCACCGCCCAGATGTCCTCGGCCGCCTGGAGACGCTGGTCGGTGAGCACGCCAGAATCTGTCGAGAGGCCGGCCTCCTTGGCCAGCGAGATGTTCGGCGTGACGCCGATCCCTGCCAGCACCAGGTCGAACGCCTCGTCGGGCAGCTCCGAGGTGCCGGTCAGCACCTTCACGCCGTGCTTCTCCAGCTGACCCTGGAAGTAGCCGCCCACCTCGGCGCCGAACAGCTTCTCCCAGACGACGTCCTCCGGCACGACCATCGTCACGTCGAGGCCCTTCATCCGCGCGCTGGCCGCCACCTCGACGCCGATGAAGCCGCCGCCGATCACGCCCAGATGGCCGCTGCCGCGGGCGAGCAGCTCGCCCACCCGGCGCGAGTCGTCGATCGTGCGGATGGTGGTCGCGCCCGGCAGGGTGCGGGGAGTCGCTCCGGTGGCCAGCGCCAGGCGTCCGTACTCGATCCGCTCGCCCCCGTCGAGCTCAACCGCGTGGCCGGCTGGATCGATCCGCGACACGACGGTGGAGAGGCGCAGGTCGACGTCCATGTCCTTCCACTCGGCGGCGGAGTGCATTGCGACCTCGTCCGCGGGCTTCTCGCCGCGCAGGAACTCCTTGGTGAGGGGAGGACGGTGGTAGGGGGTATGCGGCTCCTGGCCGATCACCGCGATCGATCCCTCGCCGCCGGCCTCGCGGAACTCCTGGGCGATCATCCCGCCGGCCAGTCCGCCCCCAACGATCAGGTTGTCGTAGCGCGTCACTCCAGCCTCCAGTCGTGAACTTACTCCCACCGAAACGTGCGCAGCGAGACCACCGCAAGCGCACCCGTCACCGCCAACAGTACCCCCAAGTCGGGCAGCACATGCACGAGCCCCTGGTTGCGCACGATCGTGTCTCGCAGCCCGTTTGCCATGTAGTAGAGCGGCAACGCCTTTGCGATCGTCTGCACGAAGCCCGGCATCGCCGAGACCGGAAAGAACGTGCCCGACAGGAACATCATCGGGTTCGTGATGACGTTGGTGACGGCGTCCGCCGTCTCGGGCTCGGACACCAGCGATCCCACCGTGAAGCCCATCACCAGGAAGCAGAGCGCGCCGGCAAGCACGACCGGCACCGCGGCCCAGGCGGTGCTTGAGATGTGGATGCCGAAGACGATCGCTCCGAAGGCGATCAGCACCGCAAGCTGCAGCAGGGCCAGCGCCAGCGAGGCCGCGATGCGGGACACCAGAAACTCCCACAGCGGCATCGGGGTCAGCTTCAGGCGCCGGAGCACCCCCCGCTTGCGCCACGCGACCAGCACCGTGGAGAGGCCGATCACGGCCGAGATCATGACCGAGAGGGCGATGATGCCCGGCAGCAGGAAGTCGGCGTAGTCGAGTGACGATGAGTCGACCGAGTACTGGGTGTACGCGATCGCCGGACTGCCGCCGGCCGCCGCGGCGGAGACCCGCGAGGCTATACCCGAAACCACGCCCTTCAGGATTCCCGACTGGGTGGCCGACGCATTGGAGAAGTAGAGCTTGGCCAACGTGCCCCGGGGGCCGATGACCGATCCACCGGGGGACGAGAGCACGACCAGTGCGTCGCGGTCACCGTCCTTCACCTGGTTGCGGGCGTGGGCGACGTCCTTCTCGTCCAGCTTTACCGTGACGCCCTTCGTGCTGCGCAGCGCCCGCACCATCGCCGACGACGCGGGTGTGTGGGCCGTGTCGATCACCGTGATCGTTCCCGCGTCGATCGACCGGCCGAACAGCAGCCCGAGCAGGGTCATCAGGATGATCGGGAAGACCAGTGACCAGAACAGGACGATCCGCCGCCGGACCATCATCTTCAGCTGTGCCACGGTGGTGGCTCCGATACGACCGAGGTTCACTCGCGGAACTCCCTGCCGGTCAGCTTCAGGAACACGTCCTCGAGGCTTGGCCCGCGCACTGAGAGCCCCTCGATCTGCGAGCCGCTGCGTCGTGCCTGCTCGAGCGTCTCCAGCACCGCGGTCTGCGCGTCATGCTCGTAGCTGACGTGCTCGCGGCCGTCCTGGGTGTAGGAGATGCGCACGTCCGCCCCGAGCGAGGCGATCAGGCGGGCCGGCGTCTCGAGGGCGATGATGCGCGCCTCGTCCATGATCGCGACGCGGTCGCAGAGCTGCTCGGCCTCCTCGAGGTAGTGCGTGGTCAGCACCACGGTCTTGCCGGCCTCGTCGTTGATGGCGCGGATCACGTCCCACAGGTTGCGCCGCGCCTGCGGGTCGAGACCGGTTGTGGGCTCGTCCAGGAACACGACGTCGGGGTCGTGCACAAGCGCCAAGGCGATCGCCAGGCGCTGCTGCTGGCCTCCGCTCATGTCGCCGGCGAACGACTCCGCCTTGCTCTCGAGGCCGACCAGCTCCAGCGTGCGCGCCGCCCGCTCGGCGCCATCGGAGCGGTTGTAGAAGCGGGCGAACAGCACCAGCAGCTCGCGGGAGGTCAGCTTCTCGAACAGCGAGGTCGTCTGCAATGCGACGCCGATGCGCGACTGGATCGCCCGCGGGTCGGGCCAGACCGGCCGGCCCAGCAGCTCGATCTCACCGGCGTCGGGCCGCCGCAGGCCCTCGATCATCTCCAGCGTGGTCGTCTTGCCGGCCCCGTTCGGGCCGAGGATGCCGAAGGCCTCGCCCTCGTGCACCTCGAACGAGATGCCGTCGACCGCCACGTGGTCGCCGTAGCGCTTGGTCAGCCCGTGAACCCGGATGGCGTCCATGCCGGAGGCGGATCATAGTGAGGCGCGGTGGCCGGCGGGGTCAGGCCGGGCGGCGGGGGACGAGCACCTTGCGGCGGAACTCGCAGACGACCTCGCCGCGCTGGTTGGTGCCGATCGTCTCCACTGTAACCACGCCGCGGTCGGGCTTGCTCTTCGACTCGGCCTTGTCCAGCACGGTCGTCTGCGCGTAGATGGTGTCGCCGTGAAAGGTCGGCTTGGCGTGCTTGAGCGACTCGATCTCGAGGTTGGCGATCGCCTTGCCGGAGACATCCGGCACGCTCATGCCCAGCACCAGCGAGTAGACCAGGTTGCCCACCACCACGTTCTTTCCGAACTGCGTCTCGGTCTCGGCGTAGTGGGAGTCGATGTGCAGCGGGTGGTGGTTCATCGTGATCATGCAGAACAGGTGGTCGTCGGCCTCGGTGATCGTCTTGCCGGGCCAGTGGCGGTAGACATCGCCCACCTCGAAGTCCTCCAAGTAGCGGCCGAACCGCGTCTCGCGGGCGTCGAACTCGCGGCCGCTCACAGCGGGTACCTGGCCAGCAGCCCGCGCGCGATGATCAGCTTCTGGATCTCGCTGGTGCCCTCGCCGATCAGCAGCATCGGCGCGTCGCGGTACAGCCGCTCGATCTCGTACTCCTTCGAGTAGCCGTATCCGCCGTGGATGCGGAAGCTGTCCTCGACCACCTCGTGGCAGATCTCCGACGCGTACAGCTTGGCCATCCCGGCCTCGACGTCGGAGCGCTCCCCGGCGTCCTTCTTGCGCGCCGCCGACAGCATCATCAGGCGCGCCGCCTCGATCTTGGTCGCCATCTCGGCCAGCTTGAACTGGATGCCCTGGTGCTTGGAGATCGGCTTGCCGAACGCCTCTCGCTGCTGGGCGTAGCGGATCGCGAGCTCGAAGGCGCGCTGGGCGACGCCGACGCCGCGCGCCGCCACGTTCACGCGCCCCACCTCGACGCCCGACATCATCTGCTGGAAGCCCTTGCCCTCCTCGCCGCCCAGCAGGTCGGTCGCCGGCACGCGGTGGTCGGCGAATACCAGCTCCGTCGTCTCGACCCCCTTGTAGCCCAGCTTCTCGAGCTGGGGCGGGATCGTCAGGCCGCCCTGCCGTTGCTCGAGCGGCGTCTTCTCGATCAGCAGGCAGCTCATGCCGCGGTGCGCAGGGGAGGCCTCCGGGTCGGTCTTGACCAGCGTCGCAACCAGCCCCGAGCGAAGGCCGTTGGTGACCCACATCTTCTGGCCGGTGACCAGGTAATCGTCGCCCTCTCGCACCGCACGCGTGCGGATCGCCTGCACGTCCGATCCGCACTCCGGCTCGGTCATCGAGAAGGCGCAGCGCAGCTCGCCGGTCGCCATCCGGGGCAGGAAGCGCTGCCGCTGCTCCTCGGTGCCGTCGCGGATGATCATGTTGGCGACGATGAAGTGCGTGTTGATGATGCCGGAGATGCTCATCCATCCGCGCGCCAGCTCGCTGACCGAGAGCGCGTAGGTGGTCAGGTCCAGCCCCAGGCCGCCGTACTGCTCGGGGATGGTGAATCCGAACAGCCCCAGCTCGCGCATGCCCGCCACGATCTCGTCCGGGAAGACGTCGTCGTGCTCGAGCTGGGAGGCCACCGGGATGATCTGCTCCTCGGTGAACTGGC
>JAWVDZ010000268.1:0-2521 GCA_033856955.1 Gaiellales bacterium | reverse complement strand
CACCGGTCTGGGCGCCGGGCACCGCCGACGTGAGACTGGCGGCGGCCGAGGCGGCGTATGCGGGTGCCAGGCGCGTTGCAAAGGTGGAGAACGGCATCAGCACGATCTCAGCCGGCGGCTGCGCCGGCGCCGGACCGAGCAGCGGGTTCAGCGGCTGGAAGAGGACGTCAGGAGCGGTCACCAGCGCCACTCCGCTGACCGTGAACGTTTGCGGCCTCTCGCCCTGTCGCGGTGTGATCGAGATGCCGTCGCCTATCCCGGCCTGGAGCGTCGCCGCAAGCTGCTGGTCGAGCACGACGGCTCCCGGGGCGAAGCCGCCTTGGAGAAGGCGCATCGTGTGCAGGTCTGCGGCGTAGTTGGGCGGAACGGCCAGGATCGACCCGTTCGACGAGTGGATCAGCCCGGACGATGCCTTGTGCGCCGCACCCGCGAATGGGGCGGTGGCGGTCGCCAGCGCGGACTGGACGCCCCGCTCGCGCGCGGTTGCGGTCGCGACGGTTTCCGCCTGCTGCTGGGAGGCGACCGGTCCCTGCCAATCCAGCGGAACGCTGCGAACGGCGGTGGCGGACATGGTCGACAGCGAGTGGCTGACGAACAGCATCATCGCCGCGAGCAACGCCACCGCCGCGGCCAGCACGACGATCCGAAGCAGCGTCCGCCCCGGCGTGCGGATGATTCCGCGCAGCGCGAAGCGACCGGTCGCCCCGATCATGCGAACGCCCCCACCCGCACCACGCGCCCGTCGTCCAGCTCGACCTCGCGTCCGTAGCGAGCCGCCACGTCGGCGTCGTGCGTGGCCGTCACCAGCGCAAACCCGAATGCGTGCTGGAGTCCGTCGATCAGGTCGAGCACGCGATCGCCGGTGTCGGAGTCGAGTTGCCCGGTCGGCTCGTCGCAGAGCAGCAGCAGCGGCCGCTGGGCGAGCGCGCGGGCGAGCGCTACCCGCTGGGCCTCACCGCCAGAAAGCTCTGAGGGAAGGCTGTCGGCGCGATCCGAGAGCCCCACCATCGCGATCAGGTCGAGCGGGGCGGGCCCCTCACGGTCGTTTCGGGAGACCCGCGCGGCAAAGGCCACGTTCTCGAACGCCGTCAGGTGGGGAAACAGGTTCGCGCCCTGGAACACGTAGGCGATGCCGTGCGCCCTGGTGCGAGCGCGGGCGGCCGCGTCCAGGGTGGAGAGCTGCACGCCCCGCCACTCCACTGAGCCCTCGGTCGGGGCGACGAGCCCGCCCAGGACGTGCAGCAGCGTGGTCTTGCCGGATCCGGATCGACCGACCAGCGCGAGCCGATCGTGCTCCTCGATGTCGAGGTCGACCGCGAGCAGCGCAGCCACACGGCTGTCACCGTCGACGTGCTCGACGGTCACGCTCCGACAGCTGGCCAACCGCTCGCTCATGCCACCCGTCCGTCGCGCAGCTCGATCACACGATCTGCGGTGTGGGCGAGGCGGGCGGAGTGCGTGACGATCACGACTGTGGCGTGATGCTCCTCGCGGAGCCGCCGCAAGGCGTCCACCACGTTCCGTTCGTTGGCAGCGTCGAGCTCGCCCGTCGGCTCGTCCGCCAGCACCAGCGGAGCCCGGCGCGCGGCGGCAGCGGCGATGGCGACCCGCTGCTGCTCGCCGCCCGAGAGGGCTGCGGCGCGGTGGCGCCGCCGCGCGGCCAGCCCGAAGGTGGCCAGCGCTGTGGCCGCCCGACCCGGAACGTCGTCGCCGCGGGCAAGCCGCAGCGACATCTCGACGTTCTCCTGCGCGCTCAACGCCGGCCAGAGGTTGCCGCTCTGAAACACCAGCGCTACGTGCCGGGCGCGATACTCCGCCAGCTGATCCTCGTTCATGCGGGACAGGGGACGTCCGTGGACGCGCACCTCGCCCGCCGAGGGCGTGTCGAGCCCGGCGGCCAGGCTGAGGAAGGTGCTCTTCCCGGATCCGGAGGGACCCATCACGGCCACCAGCTCGCCCGCCTGCACCCGGAGCGAGAGGCCGCGCAGGGCGACCGTCTCGATCGATCCGCTGGAGTAGATGCGAAACACGTCGAGCAGCTCGAGCGCCGGGGGCTCGCGGGTGTCAGCCGCCTCGGGTTCTCGGTACAGGCTGGCTACTGCCATCGGAAGCTTGCGATCATCAGGCAGTAGGCATCGACGTTGTCGACGCCCTGCGGGGTTCCGAGGTCGACGATCACCCGGCGGCCGTTGTGCGCCAGGTAGTAGCGATCGACGTTCAGCACCGGCCGCTTTCCGGTGACCGGATTGGGCTTGCCTTCCGTGGTGTAGACGAGGTGCACGGCGGCCAGCGGAAGCGGTGTCGCCTTCCCCATGTTGCTGCAGGTCGGATGAGCCACCGGCTGCTTGAATGAGAACCGCAGCGTCGAGGCGGCCAGCGCGTTCATGTCGGCGGTAGCCTGAGCGACCGTGGCCGGGCCGTTCCCCGCCACGACATGCACCACGTTGTTCTTGTCCTGGATCTTTACGTCGCTGCCCGCGCCGAGGATCGCCCAGCCCTCCGGGTACTTGATGGTGTATCC
>JAWVDZ010000267.1:0-2548 GCA_033856955.1 Gaiellales bacterium | reverse complement strand
AGCCCCGGCACCTTGGCGAAGATCTCGCGCGGCGGTGTGTAGACCTTGTTGTGGCGGCCCAGGTAGCAGGGGTCGTGGTAGGTGATCAGACCCTCGACCGGGGTGACAGGGATCAGCTTGCCCTCGTCGACGAGGTGCTGGAGCAGCTGGGTGTGGTGGACGACCTCGTACTGGCCGCCGAGCTGCGGGTACTCGTTGGCGATGGTGTTGAAGCAGTGCGGGCAGGTGGCGACGATCTTCTTGGCGGCCCGCGGCTTGCGGGTCGCGGGATCCACCGAACCGTCGTCGTCGAGGGATTCGCCGAAGGCCATGTTGAGCATGGCGACGTTTTCCTGGCCGAGTTGCTGGAAGAGGAACTCGTTGCCCAGGCGGCGGGCGGAGTCACCGGTGCAGTTCTCCTCACCGCCCATGATCGCGAACTTCACGCCCGCGATGTTGAGCAGCTCGGCGAAGGCCTTGGTGGTCTTCTTGGCCCGGTCCTCCAGGGAGCCCGCGCAGCCGACCCAGTACAGGTATTCGACCTCGCTGAGGTCTTCGACATCCTCGCCGACGACCGGGACCTCGAAGTCGACCTCCTTGACCCAGGCCAGCCGCTGCTTCTTGGGCAGGCCCCAGGGGTTGCCCTTCTTCTCCAGGTTCTTGAGCATCGTGCCGGCCTCGGAGGGGAAGCTGGACTCGATCATCACCTGGTAGCGGCGCATGTCGACGATGTGGTCGATGTGCTCGATGTCCACCGGGCACTGCTCGACGCAGGCGCCGCAGGTGGTGCAGGACCACAGCACGTCGGGGTCGATGACCCCGTTCTCCTCGACGGTGCCGATCAGCGGCCGCTCGGCCTCGGCGAGGGCGGCCGCCGGGACGCCTGCGAGCTGCTCCGGCGTGGCCTTCTCCTCGCCCTCGGCGTCCTTGCCGCCGCCGGCGAGCAGGTACGGCGCCTTGGCGTGGGCGTGGTCGCGCAAGCTCATGATCAGCAGCTTCGGGGAGAGCGGCTTGCCGGTGTTCCAGGCGGGGCACTGCGACTGGCAGCGGCCGCACTCCGTACAGGTGGAGAAGTCGAGGATGCCCTTCCAGGAGAAGTGCTCGACCTGCGAGACACCGAACTGGTCGTCCTCGCCCGGGTCCTCGAAGTTGATCGGCACCCCGGCCGACACCATCGGCGGCAGCGCGCCGAGCGCGGTCGCGCCGGACTCCTCGCGCTTGAACCAGATGTTGGGAAAGGCCAGGAAGCGGTGCCAGGCCACGCCCATGTTGGTGTTCAGCGCGACCGTGATCGCCCAGGTCATGGTGACGCCGAGCTTGATCATCGCGACGAGGTAGACCAGGTTCTGCAGCGTCCCGGTGCTCAGCCCGTGGAAGGCGGCGACCAGCGGGTACGAGGCGAAGTACGCGGCCTCGTAGTGGTCCACGCCGTGCAGCGCGCCCTCCAGGCCCCGCAGCGTCACGATGGCCAGGCCGATGACGAGGATGACGTACTCGACGAAGTACGCCTGCCAGGCCTTCGACCCCGCGAAGCGGGACTTGCGGCCGGCGCGGGAGGGCAGGCTCAGCAGCCGGATCCCGATCAGCACCAGGATGCCGACGGTGGTGGCCAGCGCGATGAACTCGGTGTACACCTCGTACGGCAGGAAGTCGCCGAGCACCGGCAGCGTCCAGTCGGCCTTGAACAGCTGGCCGTACGCGGTGACGATGGTCAGCCCGAGCGTCAGGAAGCCCACGGCCACGAACCAGTGCGCGACGCCGATGACGCCCCACCGGTTCATCCGGGTGTGCCCGACGAACTCCTTGGCGAGCGTCTTGCTGCGCTGCACCGGGTTGCCCGTGCGCGCGCCCGCCGGGGTGGGCCGGCCGAGCTTCACGAACCGGTAGATCTGCGCGACGGCGCGGCTGATGAGCGCAACGCCGACCGCGGTGAGGACCAGCGACACGATGATCGCGGCGAGTTGCATTACGGGGCTCCTCGGACCTGCGAGAGCGGTACTTACGGTCGTTCTTACTAAGCAGTAACTTATGTGTTCTTCCTGAGATTACCCGGGATCCCCGGGTGCATGAAGCCGCCCTGCCGGTGATCTGCGTCGCCTGTACGACCCATTGTCCGGCCCCGGGGGCCCTCGCGACACCTCTGACCTGCGGCTCAGATACTTATGCGCCCCTTACGCGGAGGAAGGTTGAGTCTGGAGGGCTCATGCCTTTTGACACCGGCGGAACGGTGAGGCACTCTTGAGCCAGTTCCACTCAAGTCGCTGGAGGATTCCAAAATGGCACGTGCGGTCGGCATCGACCTGGGCACGACTAACTCCGTCGTCAGCGTTCTCGAAGGCGGCGAGCCCACCGTCATCACCAACGCCGAGGGCGCCAGGACCACGCCTTCCGTCGTCGCCTTCGCCAAGAACGGCGAGGTGCTCGTCGGCGAGGTCGCAAAGCGCCAGGCGGTCACGAACGTCGACAGGACCATCCGGTCGGTCAAGCGCCACATGGGCACCGACTGGAAGATCAACCTGGACGGCAAGGACTTCAACCCGCAGCAGATGAGCGCATTCATCCTGCAGAA
>JAWVDZ010000266.1:0-2903 GCA_033856955.1 Gaiellales bacterium | reverse complement strand
GCAGGCCGACTACCGTCCGAACACCTTTGGCCCGGGCCAGGGCGGCCAGCTCTTCAGCTTCGGCGGTGGTTCGCCCGAGCGGCCACTCGGTGTAGACGTGTTTGCCGGCCTCCAGCGCGGCCCTGGTCGGCTCGTAGTGGGACGGCACCCTCACCACCACCGCGACCGCGTCGATCTCGGGCGAGGCGACCATCTCCCGATAATCGTGGAACGCCAGCTTCGCTCCGAACGCCTCGCGAGCCTCCTCGGCGCTCTCGGGCCTGGTGGTGCAGACGGCCGTCATCTCGACGTCCGGGCTGGCCATCAGCGCCGGCAAGTGCGAGCGGGAGGCCCAGTTCGAGTGAATGTTGGCGCCGATAAGCCCTAGTCGTATCTTGCTTGCCATTCCATCCTCCCCAGTGTGACGAGCGTTGCAGCGCGGCCGATTCCGGGCGGGCTCGCGCGCCTGACGCTCGGGGCAGCGGCGTCCCAGGCCCGGGTCGCTCGATCGCACCGAACGGTCGAGTGCAGGCGCCGTGGCAGGATGACTATAGCGCGCCACCAGGCGGATCCTCGCGGCCGATATAGATTCGGCGGTGGCGAGCTGGCAGGCTGCTAGGTGGTGGCGACCAGAAAATCCTCGCCGCTGGAGGGCCGCAGATTATCGGACCTACCGGCGAAGTAGCGCTGGGCAAGATCGGTCCCCGACACATGCCGGACCTCGCGAAAACCGGCTTCGCGGGCTAGTGCCAGCATCTCTGGCGGGGCGAAGAAGCTGAGAAAGGGCGTTCCGGCCGCTCGCGCTCCTCGCTCAGCCATCTGGTAGCCGAGCCGGTCATCCGGCTCGACGAGCTCCAGTGGCAGTAAGAAGGTCAGGGCCAGGGTCGAGCCAGGGGCGAGCGTCGCGATCTGGCGCAGCGTGGCCACGATGGCGTCCCGGGTGAGGTACATGCTGACGCCAGTGGAGGCCACGACCGCCGGCTGGCCCGCGTCGAAGCCGGACGCCACCAGCTGGTCCCACCATGAGCCGCCCGCCTCGAAATCGACCGGCACGAGCCGCAGCCAGTCGGGAACGCTGAAGCCCAACTCGCCCAGACGTTGCCGCTTCCAGGCCTGCGGGCCGGGCTGGTCGATCTCGAAGATCCGCAGGGCGGAGGCGAGCGCCGGCCTACGCTGGGCAAAGCTGTCCAGGCCGGCCCCGAGGATGACGTACTGCCCGATACCCTGGCCAACCTGCTCAATGACCAGGTCTTCGATGAAACGAGCCCGGCCCACGATGGCGGCTCGGAAGCCGCTCGTGGCGTGCTGGTCCATGTCCGGGCGGCCGCGCCAGCCTTCGTCGGGGGCCGCCAACTGCAGGCCGATCTTGTCTTCGAGCAGGTGTGGCGGCGGATCGACCTGGACGTGCATGGCCCGCCATAAGGCGACCCGCACCGCCGTGCCATCGGGCGCCGCAGGTTGATTCTCGGGCATAAGGCTCGCTCTCTCGCTTGGTTGACCCTACGGCGGGTGCCCCGGGCGCTGACGCCGTCACCGCACCACCGACCTGTTGCCTGGTGGCAAGCAGGTCGAACATCGCAGACGGCGGGGCCGGCGCCCCAATGGCTGCCGCCGCGGATGGCGACCAGAAGGTCGTGTCGCGGCGAAATTGACGGCCTGGATCAGGTCGGCGACCACGGCGTACTGGGCTTGCAAGCTCCAGGTACATCATACGGGGTCACGGCGCTCCCGCGAGAGCATCGACGCCGTCGGGGACGGTGCTATGATGGCGGCGCCCCGGTATGGGCCGGGCTCGGGTTGCGACGCGGGGCAGCAGACCCGAGCGTGAACAGCGTCCTGACCCACGGGCCGCCCTGGGACACAGGAGGACGAAGATGACGATGCGCGTCGAGACGATTGCCGGCAACGGCACCGCTGGCTGTTCCGCGACCCAGGTCAACAACCCGTACGGGCTCATGATCGGGCCTGATGGTGGGCTGTACTTCTGCGAGATCGGGAATCAGCGGATCCGCCGGCTGGATCTCGCGACCGGGACGTTGACCACGATCGCGGGGAACGGCGAGAAGGGCTACAGCGGCGACGGCGGGCCGGCGACCGAAGCGGCACTCAACATGCCGCACGAGCTCTGCTTCGACCGCGACGGCAACCTGTACATCGACGAGCGCGACAACCACGCGGTGCGGAAGATCGATCACGCCACTGGTGTCATCTCGACCGTGGTCGGCACGGGACAACCGGGCTTCAGCGGCGATGGCGGCCCGGCCGTTGAGGCCCAGCTCGATCGTCCGCACAGCATCGCCTTCGACGCGAACGGAAAGCTGCTGATCTGCGACATCGGCAATCACCGCATTCGCCGCTTCGATCCCGACAGCGGTCTGATCGAGACGTTTGCCGGCACGGGGGAGCGGACGCCACTGCCGGAGATCTCGCCCTTGAGCGGTGCGTCGTTGAACGGTCCGCGGACGATCGTGGTCGGCGATGACGGGAGCCTCTACCTGGCGTTGCGCGAGGGCAACGCGATCTATCGGATCGACCCGTCCGGTCAACGGATCGAGCACCTGGGCGGGACGGGGGAGCAGGGCTATTCCGGTGACGGTGGGCCGGCGACGGCGGCCCGGCTGGCTGGACCGAAGGGGCTGGCCTTCGGGCGAGATGGTCGTCTGTTCATCGCCGACACTGAGAACCACGTGATTCGGGCGATTGACCTGGCGACCGGTCTGATCAGTACGGTGCTAGGAACCGGACAGCGCGGCGACGGACCGGAGACGAGCCCGTTGGAATGCGCGCTCGCGCGCCCCCACGGTCTCTGCCTGGACGACAAGGGAACGCTCTACGTCGACGACAGCGAAGCGCACCGCATCCGGATCCTCCACTGAGACAGGGTTCCGAACCGTGAGTGACAGTACCGCGACCGTCAGGGAGCG
>JAWVDZ010000265.1:0-5828 GCA_033856955.1 Gaiellales bacterium | reverse complement strand
AGCTCGTGGAATCAACCATCTAACTCCGGCCGTGGCGGCCGGAACCCGGAGAGAGCAGCAGGGCGGTCGGCGCAGTTCGCGCCGGCCGCCCTGTTTGTGTCCCGGTTTGTTCTGCGCAGGAGGCGGGTACACAGTGCGTTCATGAGCCCGGACGAAACCATCGAGGTGGGCGAACCCGCAGCCGACGGCGGCGTGCCGATCCTGCTCGCAGGAGATATCGACCAGGCTCGCGCCGACCAGCTTCGCGAGGCACTCGAGTCGGCGGTCGGTGAGACGGCCACCGTCGTTCGAATCGACGCACGCAACCTGCGCCTGCTGGACTCGCCGTCGCTCGGGCTGCTGCTCTTCTTCGCCCGAAAGCTCCAGGAGCGGGGCGGCTACCTCGAGCTGAGATACGCCGCGGCGACGGTGCGCCGGACGCTCGACGTCGCGTCCTTGGGCAGGTCAATGCGCCTGGTCGAGGAGACGTGCGAGGACACCGCCGAGCTTCGCTGAGGCCGGCCCTGGACACCTCCCCAAACGGTTTGTCGCAGCGCCGGCCCGGGTACTGAAGCGGTACAAGACAAGCGTTCCATAAACGACCTCTCGGAGGCTCCATCGTGCCAGCACTCATGCTCTCGGCTCCACTGCTCGCCCTCGGAACGGGCGTCGGCATCATCGGCCTGATCGTGATCGTGATCATCATCGTGATAGTGCTTCGCGTCCTCTAGATAAGCACCCGGTGCACCGACAGAAAAGGAGAACAAGGTGGGAATCATCGCGTGGATCGTGCTCGGACTTCTGGCCGGCCTGATCGCCAAGGCGATCCTGCCGGGCGATGACCCGGGCGGCTTCATCATCACGGCGGTCATCGGCGTGGCGGGTGCCCTGCTGGGCGGCTTCCTCGCCAAGGTGCTGTTCGGCGCCAGGCCGCTGGACGACTTCTTCGACCTCAGCACCTGGGCCACCGCAATCGTCGGTTCGATCATCCTGCTGCTGATCTACCGCATGGTGACCGGAAACGAGCACCGGCGGTTGGTGACCTAGACCGATCCAACGGCACGGGGGCGGGACCGATCGGTCCCGCCCCCGAATCGATGCACGGTTTCAGACGGAGTGCAGCTGCGAGCGCTGGATCGAGAAGTGAAGCTCCCCGTCCACGATCGCCGGCTCGTAGGCCTGAAGAACGACCGACGCTCGGTCGAGCCACCCCTTGTCGCCGGCGCGGATGCCGACCGTGGCCAACCCGTCCTCGCGGCGCGCCCATAGGATGACCTCGCCCTCGGCCGACGATACCGCCGCCTCGACCGCGCCACGCACCCTCTCGGCTGCAAGAGGGGGCACTCCGGCAGCGACCACGACGCCCAAAACGACGTTGGCGGCGATCGTTCCCTTGTACGGCATGTTGGTAAGGCGGAGTCGCAGGGTACTGTCTGTCACGTGAAGCCCTTAAATCTCACGACGGTGGCGCGGCTTACGATACCTGCCGACCCTCAGAACCTCGTCGTCTGCCGGCTTGCCCTGGCAGCGGTGGGGGGAGCTCTGCCGCTCAGCGACCAGGCGCTCGACGACCTCAAGCTGGTGACGTCGGAGATGTGCAGCAACGCCATCGCGCACGGCTACGACGGTGCGGAGGGCGAGATCGAGCTCGAGTTCCGCGTCTCACAGCGAGAGCTCGAACTGGTGGTGAGCGACCGCGGGCAGGGATTCGCCTGTCCCTCTGACGAGCTCAAGCCCGGAATCGGGTTGACCCTCCTCGACAAGCTGTGCTCCCGGCACCTGATCACGTCCGAGGCCGAGCGTGGCACGACGGTCGTGTTCGCCTATCCACTGGCCATCTGAAGCGACTCGTGTTCGGACCGGGTCGCGGCGGGGAAGAGTTCCGGACACAGGGTCGGGCCGGCGGGTCCCCGAACCGCTGGCCCGACCAGGATCACTCGCGCGGCCGGGACGCGGTGTCGTGCTCGAACCCCAGCACGACGATCGCGATGTCATCGAGCAGCGGGCGCGCCGAGTAGCCGTACACCGCGTCGCCGATCGCGTCCGCGATCTGCGCCGCTGAGCCCTTCCGAGACCGGCGCAGCACCTCGATCAGCCGCTCCTCGCCGAACATGCCGTCGTCCCCTCGGTGTTCGGTGACGCCATCGGTGAACATCACGACCTTCTCCCCCGGGGCGATCGTGTAGTCGCAGTCGTACACCTCGATCTGAGGGAACACCCCGAGCAGCAGCCCCGGACGGCCGACCTGCTCGACGCTGCCGTCTCGCCGGATGACGTAGGGCAGGGGATGTCCGCCGGTGGACATTCGCAGACGGTGACCGCCGTCCACGGGCACGACGTGCGCGTAGAGCACGGTGCAGAAACGATCGGCGTCGATCCGGCGCAGAATGCCGTCGTTCAGCACCCTCAGAACCCGGGTGGGGGTCGGCTCGTGGAGCGAGGCGGTGCGCACGGTGTGGCGCATCAGCGAGGTGAGTGCCGCAGCCGCAGCCCCCTTCCCGCAGACGTCGCCGATGGCGACGCCGAAGCCGTCGCCCGGGATCTCCCAGATGTCGTAGAAGTCGCCTCCCACCTCGTTACCACGTCCCACCGCTCGGTACCGGGTCGCGATCGAGACGCCGGGGATGGCCGGCGTCCTCGCGGGGAGCAGGCTCCGCTGGAGCGTCTCGGCGATCGCCGACTGCTCCTGGTAGAGGCGGGCGTGTTCCATCGCGGTTGCCGCCCGCCGGCCGAGATCCGATGCCAGAACGAGATCGTTGGCGTCAAACCGCCGCTGCGACGAGACCATCGTGAGAGCCCCGATCGGACGCTCGCCCGGAAGCTTGAGCGGCACGACCATCGCGGAGCGCCCGTCGAGCCGTTCCATCAGACGACGGTGCTCATCGCTGGTCGCCGCCTCACTGACGGCGCTCGCCATCGAATCGAACATCCGCGGCCGGCCCTCGCTGATCGCCGCCGCCACCGGGCCCGCCCCTCCCGGCGTCGGCGCATAGCGCTCCAGCCCCTCAGCCACCTCGGGCTCGACGCTGACGACGGCGAAACGCCGGATCACCCCGGCGTCGCCGACCAGATCGACGATCGCATGGTCGGCGAGATCGGGCACCACCATCTGGGCCAGCACGCTCAGGATCTGCTCGCGATCAAGCGTCTGCGAGAGCCGTTCGCTGGCTTCCGCGAGCAGCGCCAGCGAGCGGCGCGAGCTCTGCTCGGACTGCCGCAGGCGTCCGCGCTCGATCCCCTGTGCCGCCTGGGCGCCGATCGCCATCTGCAGCCGCCGCTCGGACGGGTCCGGCAATGTGCGTCCGGCGAACCGGAGCGACAGCACGCCAAGGGTGCCGCCATCCTTGATCAGCGGCACGCAGACAACGATCGCGTCGTCGATCGGGTCGAACTGGGGATAGCGATCCCGCAGCTCGGAGCTGGTGAACGCGAGCAGCTCGCCGGACCTGACGCAGTCGCCGGCAGGGGTCGCGCCGGCGAGCGGGAACTCGCGCCACGGCTCCACGGCGGAGGGAGTGAAGCCACGGTCGGCAAGCACGATCATCCGATCGCCCTCGACGACCATCACCGCGGCGGCGTCAGCACCGAGCTCGTCGATGCACAGCTCGACCACCACGCGGGCCACGTCGCCCGTGTCGGCGGTGTCCGAGAGCCGCTCGGTCAGCAGCTGGAGCAGCGCGATGCGCTGGACGAGGGTGCGCTGCTGCTGCTGGGTGGCATCGAGGCGCGCGAGCAGCCATGAGATGAACAGCGCGAGCACCGAGAAGGCCACGATCGCGACCAGACCCGTCTGATCGACGTGACGCAGGCTGTGGATCGGCACCACGAACTCGTACGCAAGCATGGCCGCGGCGAGCACGGAGGTGATCAGGCCCGCGATCAGGCGGCCCGCCCATGAGGAGGCGATCACCGCCGCCAGGAAGACGAAACCGACCGTACCCAGCCTGAGCTGGTCGAGTGGAATCGTGCTGAGCCCGGCCGACGAGATGAGCACCATCGAGACGCCGAGCGCCGTGCCCGCAAGCGTGCGGCGACCGCCGGCCACCCCTGTCGACGCCGCACCCGCCAGCTCGGCGAACGGCCTTGCCAGGCGTCCCGGACGTCCGCCGCTCCCTGAGCGTGCTGGCGGAGGTTGGATCTGGCTCATCTCGTCGGCGCCGCGGGTCTGATTGGCACGGGAAAGCGGGTCCGCGCGACTGTAGACGACACCCCACGCTCTGTCGAGGAGGTTGCCGCGCTACCCGGAGGTGGGAGCGGTGCTGCCGTTGCCGGCGTCGACCGCAGCGGCGAGGTCGGTGGTCACGGACAGGGCGGATGCCAACCCGGTCAGATCGAAGATCCTGCGCGCCGGCGAACCGGAGTCATCGGGGATCACGACCGTGAACGGCACATGTCGCTGCCCGGCATCGCGGGCGACGGCCAGCACAACGCCCAGGATCGACGAGTCGAGGAACGTGGTCGGGCTGAGATCGACCACCAACCCGGCCTTGGGCCGCCTCAGCGCGGCGTCCACGTCAGGGGCCGTGGAGAGATCGTGTTCGCCGACCAGCGCGACCACCGCCACACCATCCCGTTCGTCCACCGTGATCCGTCCGCTGTCCATCGCTCGAAGCGTACCCCGCTGGCGGGCGAATTGGGAGTGGTGCGGCCTTCGACGTCTGTTAGCGATGCGCCGAAACCGGGTACTGGATTGCGATGGAGAACGATCGGGGCAGCGTCCGCCTCTACGACGGACGCGGTGGCGTGGAGTCGCCCGACTTGGCCGACAAGCGAATCCGCCGGCGCAACGAGGGACAGCTGCTGTGGATCGATCTCGTATCGGCGGACGCCGGCGCGCTCGAGCAGGCTGCGGCCGCGGTCGGTCTGGACGCCGAGCCTCTCCGTCGGCTGCTGGAGCGCGGCGACGACGGCCTCGTGGACGACCAGGGGGACACGATCGGCGTCCATGTGCACTCGCTCGAGCGGACGGATGACGGGTACGAACCCCAGCGGCTCGATCTGGCCGCTGGGGGCACCTGGGTGATCACGGCTCACGAGGGCGACAACCGGGCCATCGACGAGTTCAAGAAGCGACTCGAGACCAGCCGACGGGTGGGAGCCCTCGACGGCGGCAGCTTCGTCGCGTTCGTGCTCGACTGGCTGTTCACCGACTACATGGCCACGATCGGGGCGATCGACCAGGAGATCGACGATCTCGACCTCTCCATCCTGCACAGCAGCGGCGACGGCCCGTCACTTGGGCGGATCGCAGACCTGCGGCGGCGCGTGGCAAGGCTCCGGCGGGCACTTGGCGAACACCGCGAACTGGTGAGCTGGCCCGCTCACACCGAGTTCAGCGACGTGATGACCGAGAGCGCCCAACGCCACTTCGCGGCGGCGGCGGAGCGTTTCGAACAGGCAATGGGCGCGGCGGACGTCACCAGAGACGCACTCTCGGGAAGCTTCGACCTGCTCATGTCGCGGGTGGCGCAGCGGACGAACGACACCGTCCGCGTCCTGACCGTGGTGTCGGTGTCGCTGCTGCCGGCGACGCTTCTGACCGGCGTGATGGGGATGAACTTCCACCCCTCGTTCTTCGACCACCCGGGGTACTTCTGGCTCACCCTGGTCGCGATCGCCGTGGTCGTGGTGTGCGTGCTGATCACCGCCCGCCAGCGACGCTGGGTGTGAAGGGCTTGCCGGAACCGCCGGCCGGCCACGGGCGGCCGGCCGGCGGTACGAGGCGCACGGCTACGGGGAGAAACGGCCCCGGCCCAGAAACCCGAGCAGCGCCAGAACCACGATGACGATGAGAATGATCCACAAGATACCCAAGAGTGCACCTCCTTTCAGGGCATGAGATTCCCCGC
>JAWVDZ010000264.1:0-6335 GCA_033856955.1 Gaiellales bacterium | reverse complement strand
GTCCTCGTGGTCGCTTCGATCGCGCCGGCGCTGCTCTACCTCGCGGCGCGCCGGATGCTGGCGGGAGAGTTCGAGCTGCCCACGCTGCATATCTTCGCGGTCACCGGGGCGGCCGGCTTCGCGGCTCTCGTCTCGCTGATGATGACGCGGGTGGCGCTGCGCCGAAACGACCTGCGCGCCGGCCTGGTCGGCGTCGCCTTCACGGCCACCGGCGGCCTGCTCGTGATCCACGGGCTTGCCACGCCCGGCATCTTCCTCGAGGAGTACGGCCGAAATGCGACCGTCGGCCTGGCCGGCGTGCTGGCGGTGCCCGCGGGGGGCGTCCTGCTCGCCCTGGCCGTCGTCGTCCCTCCTGCCAGCCGTCACGCCGCCGGGCTGATCTGGCGCGGGCAGGCGGCGTGCGTGATCGTGCTGACGCTGTTCGGCGTGATCGGCCTGCTTCGCCCGGCGCTGATTCCGCTCGTCCCGCTGATGGTGCAGCCGTGGGCCTACTTCGTGCTGATCCCGGTCGCATCCGCCTACGCCTGGATCGCCCGCCGGGCGCACCACACCCACCAGCTCACCGGGCGCCGCGCCGACCTGTTCGTCGCCGTCGGCCTCGTCTGGCTTGGCTGCTCGGTGCCGATCTACCTGCTCTCGCCGGCCTGGACGATCGGCTTCTGGTTCGCCCATCTGCTGGAGGGGCTGGGCTTCGTGTCCGTGGCTGGGGCTGTGGCCGTCGACCTCGCCCGCCAGGTGCCGTCGCACCACCTGTTCCGCCGCCTGACCGGCGGCGAGCTGGTCGAGAGCGAGGAGAGCCTGCTGGGCGGCTACGTGCGCGCTCTGACGGCCACCATGGAGCTGCGCGATCCGTCCACCCGCGAGCACTCGCGCCGTGTCGCCCGGCTGGCGGTCGAGGTCGGCTCGCAGATGGGACTCGACGCGGCCGCGACCCGAAGGCTGGCGATCGCAGGCCTGCTCCACGATATCGGCAAGCTGCAGGTCCCCGAGGCGATCCTCAACAAGCCCGACCGGCTGACCGACGAGGAGTTCGCCGTGATCCGCACCCATCCCGGGCGCGGCGCCGAGCTGTTGCTTCACCTGGGAGGGTTCGACCAGGAAATGCCGATCGTCCTGTCGCACCACGAGCGGTTCGCCGGCGGCGGCTACCCGGACGGGAGGTCGGGCGAGAGCATTCCACTCGAGGCGCGCATCCTCACCGCCTGCGACGTCTTCGACGCCCTCACCAGCCGGCGGGCGTATCGCGAACCGTGGCCCGAGCAGCGCGCGCTGGCACTGCTTCGCGACGAGTCCGGAACGACGTTCGATCCCGCCTGCGTGGAGGCGCTGCTCGAGGTGCTCGGCGCCGGCGAGGGCCGGGAGCGGGTGACGGTGCTGCGACAGACGCTCGGTCGCGGTCCCGCTACGAGCCGGTCTTTCCCACCTGCTGCATCCACTTGAGTCCCTGCAGGTAGAGCAGGCTCTTTGGGCGGCGGAGAATCTGGTTGTGGCGCATCGAGACCAGAAACTCCTCCGGCCCGTCGAAGGCGGGGATGCGGTTGATCGCGGTGCCGATGCCCTGGAGCACGTGTGCGTCCGAGCCGGCTGACTGCACCAGGTTGTACTTGGTCGCGAATCGCAGCGCGTCGTCGTTGAACGAGTCGAACAGCAGCCGCGAGTTGTAGACCTCAAAGACGTCGATCTCGTCCAGGTGCTTGAGCAGCGTGGATGGATCGGGGATCGTGTGCAGCCGGTCGAACGGGTGGGGCATCAGCACCAGCCCGTCCTGGGCCTGGATCCGGGCGATCGTGTCGGCCATCGACAGCCCGCGCTCGATCTTCTCGGTCAGGAAGAGGCCGATCACCTCGCCCTGCGAGGTCTTGACCTCCTCGCCCACGATCACGGTGATCGGCTTCCCCAGGGCCGCCGCCTGCAGGGCGCCGTCGATCTCGTTGTGGTCGGTGATCGCGACCGCGCCCAGACCCCGCGCGATGCAGTGGTCGAGCAGCGCCTCGGGATCGGTGGCGCAGTCGTGGGAGTGGCTGGTGTGCATATGCAGGTCGACGTCGATCAGCTCCGGGCGCGGGGCGGGGACGTGCGGGCGCTGACGGCGGCGCCGCAGCAGCCCGAGGTAGATCTGCTCCAGCCGCTCGGCCACCGTCTCGCTGCCGCGCTCTTCGGCGGCGCTCACCATCTCGGCCGCGAGCCGATCGCGCAGCTGGTCGTCCTCCAGCAGCCGCGCGGCGGCGGCGGATGCGAGCGGAGGCTGGTCGGGCGCATAGCGCAGACCGGGACCGTCGGCCGAGGTCGAGACGATCACGCAGCCTGACGCGCGCGCCTCCCAGGCCAGTCGCGGATTGCCGTCCACCGCTGCGATCAGGACGTCGGCCCGAGACAGCAGCGTTGCCCGCGCCTGCTCATCCTCGGGGCCGAGCGTGTGGACGCGGCCGCGGGCGGTGGCCGGAACGTACGGGCGAAGCGGCCGCCGCGCCCGCCGGTCCCACACCAGCGTCAGATCCAGCTTGGGGTTCTCGGCGATCAGCCGGATCAGCGCCTTGGCCACGGCCCGGCTCTCGGCAGTCCACTCGGCCACGAGCCGTGTGCCGTCCTTGGCGCCGGGCTGGAACAGCTTCGAGACCGGATCGGGCAGCGTCTCGTACTCTCCCGGGTAGAGGGCGCTTGCCAGCTCCGCCGCTCGCGGGCTGGTCGCCAGCAGCGCGTCGATACGAGCCCGGTAGCGCTTGCGGCGACCGCCGGTGATCGGGTACGAGATCGCGCGCTCGAGCTCGGAGTGGAAGGTGGCCACCGTCAGCGCGCGGGTGTGCGCCAGCGCGGCCGTCGCCAGACCGGGCACCAGCGGCTCGTGGGCGTGGACGATGTCGAAGCCGCCCTCGCCCACCACCAGCGCGACGTTGGCCGAGGCGCCCATCGGCAGCCCGGCGCCACGCGCCCGGCGCCGCTTGCCGTGCGGCACGGCTGGGCCGACGGCGACCGACAGCGGCTCGCCCGGCAGCGCCTGCATCGCCGTTCGGTCTCCGCCCGCCAGCGCTCGCAGCCGCTCGCGGCCGCTTCGCAGCGCGCGCGACGATGCGCTGGGCGCGAGCACCGTGACACGGTGCCCGCGCCCAGCCAGCGCCGTTGCCTCGTTTCGGACGTACTCCGCCACCGGATGCGTGGCGGCCAGCGCATACGGGCAGACGAGGCAGATGTTGAGCTCGGTGCTCAACGTGGAGCTATTTCGCCGCCTTCTCCTTGGCGTCGGCCTTCTGCTTCTTGGCCGGCTTGCCGTAGGTCTCGATGAAGCGCTCCACCTCGGTGTGGCACTGGTCGTCGGGATGCTGCACCGGCGGCGACTTCATGAAGTAGGCCGAGGGCCACTCGAGCGCGCCGCCGATGCCGTTGTCCAGGCCCAGCTTGGCGCAGCGCACGGCGTCGATCACGATGCCGGCGGAGTTGGGCGAGTCGACCACCTCGAGCTTCAGCTCCAGGTTCAGCGGCACGTCGCCGAAGGAGCGCCCCTCGAGCCGGATGTAGGCCCACTTGCGGTCCTCCAGCCAGGCCACGTGGTCGGACGGGCCGATGTGGACGTTCTTGGCGCCCATGTCGTGATCGAGCTGGGAGGTGACGGCGTTGGTCTTGGAGATCTTCTTGCTCTCCAGCCGCTCCCGCTCGAGCATGTTGAGGAAGTCGGTGTTGCCGCCGACGTTGAGCTGGTGCGTTCGCTCGAGCAGCACGCCGCGCTCCTGGAACAGCCGGGCCAGCTTGCGGTGCACGATCGTCGCGCCGACCTGCGACTTGATGTCGTCGCCGACGATCGGCAGCCCCTTCTCCTCGAAGCGGCGGCGCCAGTACGGCTCGCGGGCGATGAACACCGGGATGCAGTTGACGAAGCCGCAGCCCGCCGCCAGCACCTGCTCGACGTACCACTTGGTGGCCTCCTCTGAGCCCACCGGCAGGTAGCTGACGACCACGTCGGTCTTCGTCTCCTGGAGGATCTTGACCACGTCGGCGGTCTCGCCCGGTGCCTTCGTGATCACCTGCGACAGGTACTTGCCGATGCCGTCATGCGTCATGCCGCGGTGGACGGGAACGTCCAGCTTGGGCACGTCCGAGAACTTGACGGTGTTGTTCTGGCCCCGCCAGATCGCCTCCGACAGGTCGCGTCCGACCTTGTCCGCATCGATGTCGAAGGCGGCGCTGAACTCGATGTCCGAGATGTGGTATCCGCCCAGGTCGACGTGCATCAGTCCGGGAACGGTGTCGCCCTGCTTGGCGTCCTTGTAGTACTCGATGCCCTGCACGAACGAGGATGCGCAGTTGCCGACGCCGACGATGGCGACGCGCACCTTGCCGCTCGACGCCCGTTGTCCGTTTTGCGAGGCCGGATCGGCCATACCTATCCCTCCACTTTCGAGTTGAGCTGTTTGCGTACGAAAGCCATCCGCTGCACGACGGTGAACGCCGTCAGCGCGGCCAGCAGGTAGATCGCGTAGGGGAGCAGCCCACGGCCGGAAAACGGAAGCACCAGCGCCAGCAGCACGATCCGCTCCGTGCGCGACATCAGTCCCACGTCGCCCTTGAGCCCAAGGGCCTCGGCCTTGGCCCGCGTGTAGCTGACCAGGAACGAGCCCACCAGCGCGACGAACACGCAGGCCAGGGCCAGGGTCTTGCCCTGGTCGGCCAGAACCAGCGCGATCGCGCCCAGGATCACGCCCTCGCTGACGCGGTCGAGCGTCGAGTCGAGAAAGGCGCCGAACCGGGTCATCTTGTCGTGGGCGCGGGCCAGCGCCCCGTCCAGCGCGTCGATGGCGCTGCCGAGCACGAACACCACCGTCGCCAGCACCCAGTGGCGCTCGAAGATCAGCACCCCGGCGCCGGCGTTCAACACGAAGCCGGCCACAGTCAGCTGGTTGGGCGTGAGCGGGACGCTGCGGAAGCTCTGCATGAAGCGCAGGGCGACTCCGCGACCGCCGTTGGTGTATCCGTCCTTGAACCGCGCGAGCGAGGTGGTCATCGCGCGTACTATACCACGCGCGCTATCACGTGTGTGAACTGCCTATGCGGCCGGCTCGGGGCCGGCGTCGAGATGCAGTCGCCGGCGCGCAGAGGGCGGCAGCGTCGGCCGCCATCGCTCGATCAGCCAGGCGACGCCGAGGGCGGTCGCCGCCAGCAGCGCGCCCAGGATCGCGTCCAGCCAGAAGTGGTTGGCTGTGGCGACGATCGAGAACACGATCAGGCAGGGGTAGAGCAGCCACGTGATGCGAAGCGCCCGCCGCCGCACGAGGTAGAAACACGAGACGCCGATGATCAGCGAGAAGCAGGTGTGCACGCTGGGCACGGCGGCGAACGGATTCGAGAGCGCGGCCACCAGGCCGGAGTCGTGGTTGACCCTGGCGAACTTCTCCAGCGTGTCGGTGAAGCCGAGGTCGGTCAGCATCCGCGGCGGCGCGGTGGGGTACAGCAGGTAGCCGATGAGTGCGATCGCCATGGCCGAGAAGACGATGTTGCGGACGAAGTAGTAGTGGTCGTTCCGGCGCAGGTAGAGCCAGAACATGAACAGCGTCGTGACGGCGAAGTGCGCGTGGAAGTAAGTCAGGTTGGCGATGTCGAGCACCCACGGCTTCGAGATCGCCCAGTGCTGGACGTCCATCTCGTTGAAGATGCCTAGCGTCCGTTCGACCGATACCACGTCGCGGGCGTGGACGAAGGCCTCAGCCAGATCTCCTCTGGCGAAGGTACGCGAGATCTCGTACAGCACGTCGGCAACCGCGAACAGCCCAAGCTGGAACAGGAAGTCTGGCCACCCCTTGGGCAGCAGCCGCCCGCTCGCACGGGACCGCGCAACGGCCGACGCACTCATCCCCCCATGGTAGCCGATCACCCGGCCGATTCGTGACCTGGAGACGGCTGCCTCAGCCGCCGATGTGCGACATCTCGACCCGCTCGGCGCGCGCCGTCGCCTCGCCTCGCAGCTCCGAGTAGCGGTCGGCGCGGGCGCGCCAGGTCGCTCCCAGCAGGTCGAGGATCCGTTCGTCGTCCGCCCCGGAGCGGAGCGGCTCGCGCAGGTCGGTGCCGCGGGCGGCGAACAGGCAGGTGTACAGCTCTCCTTCGGCCGAGATGCGCGCCCGCGTGCAGGCGCCGCAGAACGGCCGCGTGACCGAGGCGATCACGCCCACTTCACCGGCACCGTCGTCGTAGCGGTAGCGGGATGCCACCTCGCCCGGGTAGTTGGGCGGCGCCGGCGTGAGCGGCCAGCGGTCGGCCACCCGCTCCAGGATCTCGTCGGCCGGCACCACGTCGTCGAGCCGCCAGCCGTTGGTGGTGCCGACGTCCATGTACTCGATGAAGCGCAGGAT
>JAWVDZ010000263.1:0-7326 GCA_033856955.1 Gaiellales bacterium | reverse complement strand
GATCGTGACAGGCAAGCTCATGCACAGGGTGACGAACCTCCGCACCGGCAAGTCGCTGTCGATAACAGCGAACGGCCCGGTTCGCGTGATCTTCCACGATAACGGCACGTTCACGTTGATCAGCCATGGCTCGATCCTGTGGACGTTTTTTTCCCAGGATGCGGGCGGCCCAGGGCTGTTCTTATTCACGGGCCGAGTCGTTATCGAGGAGAATGCCGATGGGTTTGCGACGAGTGTCAGCCATATCCCTAAGTTCACTGACATTTGCCACATCCTGGCCTAGGCGCGGATTGCAGATCACAGCCTTGCCTGGTGGCGTTGTCGTCCGCTGATGCCGGGGCCGACCGGGCGAAGCGTGAAGCCGCCACCCCGCCCGGTCACGGTGCTATCGGCATCACGCGCAGCCAGATTAAGGGCCGAAGCCCCCGGGGGCTCCGTCCCGAGGGCCTCGGCGACAACTACGCGATTACGCTGCGACAAAACCGGAGTAGACCCCAGATTCGCCCGCGCGACGTAGTGGCCGCGCACCCCGAAGGTGCGCCGAAACCCAGATCGGCGACTCAGCCGCCGTCCGCATCCCCCGAAAGAGGTTCATCGCGAAGCGAGCGAGACGTCGGGAGACTCAGCCAGCCTCGAGCGCCAGCTCGTGGTCGGCCGACTCCACCACCAGCGGCTCGTGGGTCGAGCAGATGATGGTGGCTCCATGCAGCCGGCAGGCGTCGGCCAGCAGCCGGCCGACCAGAGCGGCGCTCACCTGGTCGAGCCGGGAGGTTGGCTCATCAACCACCACCAGCTCGGTCTCGGCGGCGAGCGCGCGGGCGATCGCAACCCGCTGCCGCTCGCCGGCGGAGAGCCGCTCGACGCGCTGGTCGGCGCGATGCTCCAGATCAACTCGCGACAGCCAGCGCGCCGCCCGCAGCTCTGCCTCGTCGTGTGCGACCCCGCGCAGCGCGAGCGAGAGCGTGATGTTCTCGGCAGCACCGAGGAAGCCGATCAGGTCGGGCTCCTGAGCGACCACCGCAACGTGCTCACGCCGGAACGCTGCCAGCTCCGCCCGCAGGCGACCGCCGAGCTCCTCGCCCAGCACCACCACCCTGCCCTCGTCGATCGTTTCGAGACCGGCCAGCAGTCGAAGCACCGTGCTCTTGCCCGATCCCGAGCGCCCGGTCACGGCCGTCAGGCACCCGACCGCGAAGCGGTGCCCGAGCCCGTCCAGCACCACCCGCACGCGGCGGCCCGTGCCGAAGGTCTTGTGGACATCGATCAGTTCGGCGGCGGTGCCCGACGACGGATTGCGGGCATGGCGCTCGCCGGCGACCGCCGTCGGAGCCGCCTCGGCCAGGCCGCCGGTGGCCCGAAGCAGCACGCCCTCCTTGCTCAGCTCCGCCTCGGCCCGGCCACCGATGCCGGCGTCGCGAAGCAGCTGTTCGGGCACCCGCAGCCAGCCGCCGCGACCGACCACGATCGCGGCCGAGCCGTGACGCAGCGTTTCGTCGCTCAGCCGGCCGTCGCGGATCTGCACGCTTCGGTCGGCGACCGCCGCCGTCGCGGGATCGTGGCTGACCATCACCACCGTCGTTCCGTGCTCGCGTGCCAGCTCCGCGATCAGGCCGTAGACGGCGTGGGCGCTGGAAGCGTCGAGCTCGCCCCCGGGTTCGTCCGCCAGCAGCAGCGACGGGCGGTGGGCGACGGCGGCGCACACCGCCACCCGCTGCTGCTCGCCGCCCGACAGCTCGGCCGGGCGCGCCATGGCCACGCCCTCCAACCCCACCCGCTCCAGCAGCTCATCCGCGCGCGCCGCGCAGGTGCGCCGATCGACGCCGTTCAGGGCAAGCGACTGGGCGACGATGCGACCGCAGCGGAGGTCGGGCGTCAGCGCCCGGCCGTAGTGCTGGTCGACTATCCCCAGCAGACGGGAGCGAAACTCCGTCGCCCGCCGGCCGCGCAGTCCCGACACTTCGTGCCCGAGCACCATGGCGCTGCCCGCGGATGGCCGCTCCAGAGCGGCAAGGATGCGAAGCAGCGTGCTCTTGCCGGCCCCGCTCGGCCCTAGCACCGCCACCAGCTCGCCCGGCTCGATGCGGAGCGTCAACCCCTGCAAGGCCGCCGCGTCGCCCTCCGCGGTGCGGTGGATGCGAAACAGCTCCCGCACGTCGACGGCGGCGGTCATGGCGCCGTCCCCGACCGGCGGCGCGGCATCGTCTCGCGGAACGCACCGGCCGTCAGCACGGCGACCGCCAACGCCGCGACCAGTACGAAGCCGCACACGGTCACCGCCAGCAATCGCCAGCCCGGGTCGAGCGCCAGCGGCGGCTGCGGCGAGGTGGCGCCGGCCGCAAGCGCGACCAGCGCGATCGTCGAGGCCGCCAGGACCAGGCCCACCAGCACGCCGCCGGCCACGCCTGCCACCGTCACCGCGACCGCCCGCAGCCGAAGCTGCGCACGAAGCGTGACCGGCGCCACGCCCTGCACCTCGAGGTCGTACAGGTCGCCGCGCTCGTCGCGCAGGCTGCCCGCAACCGCGAGCACCAGGCCGGCCACCGCCAGCGCCAGCGCGACGCCGGCCGCCGACCACAGCGTCAGCGTGATGCCGCGGGCGAACGGATCCGAGCGAAGCTGCCGCTCGGCCGCGGCCCGGGTGTGGACGTCGAGCGCGTCGAAGGGGGGCTTCATAAGTTCGCTCGCTGCGCCCGCGCCTCCGTCCGAGAGCCCTCCCAGCCACACCTCGCTGGGATCGCCGGTGGCCGGTGCGTCCGCGTTCAGCGCGGTGGCCAGCGTCTGCTCGTCGGCTACCACGAACGGCGGCGAGAGGGTCGGGAAGCGCTCTGCGACGCTGGCGATCCGCACCATCAGCGTGACGCTGTCCTGGATCCGGATCTGCACGGTGCGCGAACGGCCGGCCGCCGCCGCGAGGTCGGCGCTTGCGATCACGTCGATCGGCCGGCCGTCGGTCGGCTGTGGAGCCCGCAGCAGCACCGAGTCGCCGGCGCCCAGGGTGTAGTGAAGCTTGAACCCCGCGCCGGAACCGCGTTCGCCTCCCTGAACCACCCAGCCGTCGATTCCGTCGATGCCCGACACGATCAGGCTGCCGGGAAGCGCGTTCGCGCCGCCGCCCTCCGCCGCCTGATGGGTGGCCGTCTTGGCTCCCTCCGGTGTCAGCGAGACGGACAACGAGACCAGCAGACCGCCGCCCGCCGGCAGCGCGGCCGAAAGTCGCGTCGGGTGCCGGCCGGCGACGCCGAGCGGGAGGCGTTGCAGGCGGCCATCCGCGCCCGCCACCGCGGCGCTCAGCATCACGGGCACGCCACGTGACTCGACGGTGACCGAGAGCCGGGTACTCGATGCGGGCAGGCTGATGCCGGCCAGCGGCGCGGGGCGGGCGGAGGGCAGCATGCCGTACTGCGACCGCCACGGCGCCAGCCGGCGCACGTCCTCGGCCGGCACTCCCAGCACGTCGACCGGCACCGGGCTGAGGCCGATCAGCGGCACCGTGCCGGTGCGGCGCAGCACAGGCGCCGCCCAGCCTCCCTTTGCGAGCTGCGCGAAGCGCGAGAGCGGCGCCGCACCCAGCGGCGCCGCGCCCAGGGGAGACACCAGCTGCGCGCCCTCGCCGATCGTCACCGAGGCCGGCACCTGGAAAGCGGCCTGGTCGCGCTCGCCACGCTCAAGCGTGCCGGCGTAGGTGCCCGCAAACAGCGCCAGGCCGATGCTCACCACCAGAAAGCCGGTCGTGATCGACGAGCGGGCGCCGCCCCGTGCCAACCACAGTGCCGCCAACCGCGGGCCGGGCGATCGGTTGCGGCCGGCCCGTTCTGCCAGCCGCGCAATGCCGCCGGTGGCTCGCGCCGCCACCACCCCCGCCGCCAGGCAGACGAGCGAGGGCAGCACCGGCAGCAGCGGGTCGGACGAGCGCAGGTCGCCGCTGTCCGCGCTGCCGCGGGCCGCGGCCAGCACCGCCGCGGCAAGCGCCGCAGCCGCGAGCAGATCGATCGCCGAGAAGGGTCCGATCCGGACATCGCCCGCGGGCATCCGCTCGGCCGCCAGCAGCACGGCCAGCGAGACCGCCCAAGCGGCGATCATCAACGCGATGCCGTTGCCGTCAAGCAGCGAGTGGCCGAGCACGGCCCAGCCGGCCAGGCTGTTGTGACCGGCGATGGCGGCAACCGCCAGGCAGGCGACCGCGAACCCCGCCACCGCACCCAGCACCGTCATCCACGCGCCCTCGGCCGCCGCCAGCAGCCAGCGCTGCCACAGCCGCGCGCCCCGCCGCTCGAGCCGCCTCCACTCGGCATCCAGGTCGGCGCGCAGCGTCCCCGCCGCCAGCAGCACGAAGGAGAGCAGCAGCGCCGCAGCGCTGCCTCCCACCAACAGCAGCCGGTGCTCGCCGATGCGCGCCCGGTCGCGGACGTCGAGCAGCGCTTGGTCGGGCCCGGCGATGCGGAAGCTCGAGCCGGGATAGAGCAGGGACGACTGAACCCGTGCCTCCTCAGACAGCAGGCCGTCGATGCCCCAGACATGGGTCGTGCCGGCGTCCAGCGGCGCCGACCAGCCGTATGCCCGGTAGAGCGAGGAGAACGCCGGCAGACCCGACAGCTGCTCGACCGATCCGGCCGCCAGGAACGGCGTGGGCGCACCGTGACCCGAGCTCGCAGCCCGGCCGGGCAGCGGCAACGGCACGATCGGCACGGCGGTGCCCACCTTTACCAACCGCACCCCCGGCTGCACGATCCGATTGGGCGCTGCCAGGTCGCCGACCTGGACGACCTCGCAGCGCTCGGGGGTACAGCTGCCGGGCAGCCGGCCGCTGGTCAGGCGCAGGTAGCGTCCAGGATCGTCGAGCGCCGCCAGGTCGACGGAGCTGCCGGCCAGGTTGAGCCGCGGGAAGATCAGGCTGCGGGCGATCGCACCGCCGCTCAACCGGGCCAGGGACCGCGTGGCGCGGCGGTCGATCGAGGCGTAGCCGGCGGCCGGCGGCACCGCGTACCAGCCCAGCGTGAACTGCCGCTGCGTGGCGTCCATCTGCTCGACCGACCGCCGCGCCGCAAGCTCGGCCGTGATCGTGCCAGCGCCGACAACGGCCCCGAACCCGGCCATCGCGACCGCCACTCCGGCGGCCACCAGCAGCCCACGCTCCGGACGCGCGCGGGCGCGCGCCCAGGCCAGCTCGAGCGCCGGCAGCGCCGATCGCAGGCCCGGCATCAGGAGGCCCGCCGGCTGCGGTAGCCGCGCGTCTTGGTGCGGTTGCCGCAGATCGCCATCGCGCACCAGGCTCCCGAGCGGTTGCGCGAGTGGTCGTAGAAGGCCCACTGGCAGACGTCGCGACGGCAGGCCTTGAGCCGCCGCCAGCTGCCGTCGGCCATCGCCGCGTAGGCGATCGCGACGATGCCGCCCAAGGCTCCGTCCATGCCGGGCGCGTACGGCACCAGCGATGCCGTGCCGTCCTCCTCCAGCCGCACGCCGAGCTGGGCGGCGCGAGCGGCGTGCTCCACCACGCCCGACGCATCGCGGTCGGGCTGGTGGCCGTTGTTCTCCATCAGCAGCAGCCGCAGCGCCTCGCGCAGCTCGATCGCCCGCGCCACGTCGCCCGCCGACGCCCGGCCGCTGTCGAGGCCGTGTTCGGCGCAGAACTCCGCAAGCCCGGCGGCCGCTCCGATCCTATCCCCGGGCAGCTCCTGGTTGTAGGTGTTCACGAACAGCTGGACGACGCGAAGCGCGCCCGGAGCGGGCTCACGATCACCGGGCTCGTGGCCGGGGAGCAGCATCTCGCGACCAGCGTATCGGATTCAGCGGTGTTAGTACAGGCTAATGCGCGGAATATGACACCTACGTTTGACTATAGGTGGTGTTCGTGTCTGTGCTAGCCGACCACCTCGATGCAGCGGATCGAGCCGATCGTGATCCGATATCCATCGGGTCGGTGCACGAACACCATCAGCACGATGCCGCAGCCGGGACACCTGAGCACGTCGCCCGGCGCCTTGGTGTAGGCCATGGCGGTCCCGAAGGCGTTCACCGCACCGCAGGCAGAGCAGGTGCCCACGGCGGCGGTCATCTCGCGTCCGAATACCTCCTCCAGCATCCCGCCAAGGGCGTTGCCGTCGACGTGTCGATCGTCTGTCATGGTCGTCCTCCTGTCGGCCCGAAGCGCTCCGTCTTGATCCGGGCGGGATCGTGTCCAAGCTGGGTCAGCGCCGTCGCGACCGCCTCGACCAGGCCGGTCGGCCCGCAGACGTACACCGGGCCGGCCTCGTCCACCGGCCACGCCACCTCCGCCAGCATCTCGCGGTCGACGCGGCGGGCGTAACCGTGCCAGGACGATGGCTGCGAGCCCGTCAGCGTATGCAGCACCTGGACGCCATCCTGCCCGCCCAGACGCTCAAGCTCCTCGCGAAAGATGATCTGTTGCCACGAGCGTGAAGACAGCAGCAGCCGCACCGGGACGTCGCTGCCCACGGCGACCCGGTGCCGCAGCATCGCCATCAACGGCACCACCCCGCTTCCGCCGGCGATCAGCAGCAGCGGGCCGCCGAGGCCGGCATGCCAGACGAAGTAGCCGCCGATCGGCCCGCGCAGCTCGATCCGGTCACCGACCCGAAGCTCCTCGGTCAGGTAGCCCGACACCTCGCCGTCAGCGAGCCGCTCGACCGTCAGCGCGACCCGCTCGCCGTCGGGCGGGTTCGCGATCGAGTAGCTGCGCTGGGCCTGGTAGCCGTCCTCGGCGGTCAGCCGCACGTCGACGTGCTGCCCGGGCAGGTGTGCCCGCCAGCCGGGACAGTCGAACACGATCGTCCGGACGGTGGGCGTCTCGTCGACCAGCTCGACGACCTCGCCCAGCAGCCACATCAGTCGCCCGCGTATCGCTGTTCTCGCCACGGGTCTCCGTAGATGTGGTAGCCGTAGCCCTCCCAGACTCCCGGCTCCTCCTCGGTTCGCAGCTCGATCCCGGTCACCCACTTGGCGCTCTTCCAGAAGTAGAGGTGGGGGACGAGCAGCCGCGCCGGCCCGCCGTGCTCGGGGTCGAGCGGCTCGCCGTCGTAGGTGTGGGCGACCCAGGCCTTGCCGTCGATCACGTCCGCCAGCGGCAGGTTGGTGGTGTAGCCGCCGTAGGAGTGGACGAGCACGAACTCGGCGGCCGTCTCGACGCCGGCCAGCAGCGTGTCCATCGGGACGCCGATCCAGCTCGTGTCCAGCTTCGACCACTTCGTCACGCAGTGGATGTCGACTCCCACCGGCTCGTCGCCCAGCGCCCGGAACTGCTCCCACGTCCAGCTCAGCGGCTGGTCGATCTCGCCCGTGATCGAGAGCCGCCAGTCGGCCGTCTCGATG
>JAWVDZ010000262.1:0-2540 GCA_033856955.1 Gaiellales bacterium | reverse complement strand
CCTCCTCGAGCGCGCCGATCTCGGGCTCACACGGGACCACGGCCGGCGCCCGGTCGATCGCGGTCGTCGGGTCCTTCAGCCCGTGCCCCGTCAACACGCAGACGACAGTCCCCTCGGCGCCGTACTTGAGCAGCCCCGCCACCGACGCCGCCGAGGCCGGCTCGCAGAACACGCCCTCGTTCATGCCGAGGAAGGCGTAGGCGTCGAGGATCTCCGCGTCGGACACAGCGCGCATCTCGCCGCGCGAGGAGGTGACCGCGTCCATCGCCTCCTCCCAGCGCGCGGGGTTGCCGATGCGGATCGCCGATGCGACCGTCTCCGGGTTCTCGACCGGCGCGCCGTTCACGAGCGGCGCGGCGCCCTCGGCCTGGAAGCCGTACATGCGCGGGGCGACCTCGTACTCCTTGAAGCCGCGCCAATAGGCGGTGATGTTGCCCGCGTTCCCGACCGGGATGCACAGCACGTCGGGCGGCTCGCCGAGCTGGTCGCAGACCTCGAACGCAGCGGTCTTCTGGCCCTCGACGCGGTACTCGTTGACCGAGTTGACCAGAGCGATCGGGTGGCGATCCGCAAGCTGGCGCACCAGCGTCAGCGCCTGGTCGAAGTTGCCGCGCAGAGCGACGACGCGCGCGCCGTGCATCAACGCCTGGGCCAGCTTCCCGGTGGCGATCTTGCCGTCCGGGACGATGACCGCGCAGCGCAGTCCCCCGCGCGCGCCGTACGCCGCCGCGCTGGCGGCGGTGTTGCCGGTAGACGCGCAGACGACGGCCTCCGCGCCCTCGCTGACCGCGGCGGAGACCGCGACCGTCATCCCCCGGTCCTTGAACGACCCGGTCGGGTTGGCGCCCTCGATCTTCAGCCAGACATCGGCGCCGGTCCGCTCCGACAGCCGTGGCGCCCGCACCAGCGGCGTCCAGCCTTCGTCGAGCGTGACGAGCGGCTCGACGGGAAGCCGGTCGCGGTAGCGCCACAGGCTCAGGCGCCCACCTCGAAGTTCTCCTCGATCACGCGCAGCATCCGCGGACGGGCGCGCAGGAAGTCCAGCCCGCCGATCAGCTCGATCGCGGCGCGGAAGCGCGACTCCAGGACGGGGTGCGTGACCATCACCAGACGGGCGTCATCGCCCAGGCCCTTCTGCACTACCGACTTGATCGACACGCCCTGCAGGCCGAGGATCTCGGCCACGCGCGCAAGCACGCCCGGGCGGTCGGCCACCTCGACGTACAGATAGAACGCCGACTCGATGTCGCGCACCAGCGGGATGTCAGTGGCGGGCGGCGGCAGCGTGGGCGGCGGGATCATCGCGCTGATCACGTCGCCGAGCACGGCGGACGCGGTCTGCGGGCCGCCCGCGCCCGGGCCCGACAGCGTGATCTCGGTGATCGCCGGCGACTCGATGGTGACGGCGTTGAACGGCCCGTTGACGGAGGCCAGTGGATGGCCGGGGTACAGGAACGCCGGATGGACGCGCACCGAGATGCCGCCGTCGCGGCGCTCGGCGGTGCCGATCAGCTTGAGGGAGAGGCCCAGGTCCTTGGCGTACTCGATGTCCTCGGCCGTCACGTGCGTGATGCCCTCGTACTGGACGTCGTCGAGATGGACGGGCGCCCGGAATGCGAGCCGCGCCAGGATCGCCATCTTGGCCGCCGCGTCCTTGCCGTTCACGTCCTCGGTCGGGTCCGCCTCCGCATACCCCAGCTGCTGCGCCTCGGCGAGCGCCTCCTCGTACGAGGCGCCGGTCTCGGTCATGCGCGTGAGGATGAAGTTGGTGGTGCCGTTGACGATGCCGTGCACACGGTCGATGTGCGCGGCCGACAGGGTCTCGTGGATCACGCGGATGCAGGGCACGACGCCGCCGACCGCGGCCTCGAAGCGCAGCTGAACGCCGTTCCGGCGAGCGGCCTCGTAGATCTCCTCCCCATGCTGGGAAAGCACCTGCTTGTTCGCGGTCACGACATGCTTGCCGGCCTCGATCGCGCGGAGGATGTAGTCGCGAGCCGGGTCGACTCCCCCGATCAGCTCGACCACCAGGTCGCTGCGCTCGAGGATGTCGTCGAAGTCGCCTCGTGAACGTGTCAGGACGCCTGACAACTCGGGGCGGCGGCCGGTCGAGAACTCGACCGCGTCCGCACGTTCTTCGAGCAGCGTGTGAAACGCGCTGCCGACCGTGCCATGGCCCAGCAGCCCGACGCTGAATGGAGTCACGGTCGCGTTCCGTCCTTATGCATCGCGGAGGGTCAGGTCCTCGTAGGTCTCACGGCGCACGACGACACGGGCCTCGCCATCCGCGCAGAAGATCACCGGCGGGCGCGGAATCGCGTTGTAGTTGTTGGCCATCGAGTGGCCGTAGGCGCCGGTGGCCGGGATGACCAGCACGTCGCCGACCTTCGGGTCATCGAGCGCCACGTCGCGAACCAGGATGTCGCCCGACTCGCAGTGCATGCCCGCGACGGTCACGACCTTGTCGCCCCCGAGCCGATCGGCGATGTCGGCCTCGTACTTCGCGCCGTAGAGCATCGGCCGCAGGTTGTCGACCATGC
>JAWVDZ010000261.1:0-3535 GCA_033856955.1 Gaiellales bacterium | reverse complement strand
CACCACGTCAAGACACCGGCCGCCGGCGCGCGGAACCGGGTTGGGGCCCCACAGCGCCGCGAGTGGCGCACCCGCCAGCACCTCGTTCACCGCGCGATGTTCACGTCCACGACGCGCCGCCGTGAGGGCGTCGTCCAGGGCGATTTCGCAGTCGCCGATTCTCCCCAGCCGGGCGAGGCACCCGGCACGAACGGTGTGCGCCTTGGCTTCTCCGGCCGCGTCGTTGAGTTGTGCCAGCTTGCTGGCGGCCGCGCCTACCGCGGCCTCAATCTCGTCTAGCCGCTCGGGATGGATCAACATAGAGAGTTGGCCGTCGAAGCATGTTGCCCACGCCGCCAGCTGGGCCGAACCGACTGTTGCCGTTTGCAATTGCGAGATTGCGCCCGCCGCCGAAGCTACGTCACCCGCCGCCAGCAGAGCCTCGCAGCGCGCGACCAACAGCTCGGCGACCTGGTCTTCGCGGTCGGGCAGCTCGTCGTCAATCTCATCGAGCGCGTGCAGGGCACGGTCGTAAAGGTCGGCCGCGCCTTCATAACCAAGGCGAGCCATCGCCTGATCCGCCGCGCGCCGGCAGTATTTGACAGCCTTGAGGGCATTACCCGCCCAGGCGCATTCGAAATAGTGGTAGGCCAATTCAGCCAGCAACTCGTCATCGGCGCCAGGCTGCGTCTCCAATGTCGTGGCGATGCGCTGGTGCAGTCGCAGGCGGCGCACCGACGGCAGCTCGGCCAGCAGCGACTGTCGGACGATCGCGTGGTTGAACCGATAGCGACCGCTGGATTCTTCGATCACGATTCCGGCCTTGCAGGCCTCGTCGAACGCGTCGACCAGGTCAGCCTCGACAACGCGTTCGACCAATTCCAAGCCGAATCGGCTGCCGACGACCGCGGCTGCCGCAAGGGCCTTATTCGTCTCCGGTGGCAGCCGGGTAAGTCGGCGGCTTACGGCCTCACGAACTCCTTGCGGCAGGGTGCCCGGATCCCAATGGCCGCCGCTCTCGTCGACATGGCGCAGTGCCTCGATGAGAAAGAACGGGTTACCACCAGTCACTGACGCCAACGCTCGGGCCAGCTCTTCATCGTCGTAGCCCGCCTCGGCGACATACGCGGTGACGTCATCCTCGTCGAGCCCGCTGAGCGCAATGCGGTCAGCGGTGCCGTCGCGGTGCAGGTCGGCGAGTGTGGCCGCCAGAGGGTGTGAGCGGTCGAGGTCGGTGCTGCGATATGTGCCGACGATCTGAACCCGGGCGTGCTCGCCGAAGCGTAAGAGGTGCCGTAATAGGAGCAGGGTAGGTTTGGCCGCCCAGTGCAGGTCGTCGAGAACGAGGACGATGGGTGCACTCGCCGACGCGAGTCCCAACAGCGCGACGACCGCGTCGAAAAGTGCATAGCGTTCGGTGTCCGGGTCGGCACGGGTTGGCGCGGCCAGATCGGGTAGGACATCGGTCAGCCCGGGAACCAGCGCGAGCAATGCTTCCACCCCGCGCAGGCCGCGGAGCCTATTGGTGCCGAGGCAGGGCACCAGCGAACGCAGGGCTTCGGCGAATGGCTGATAGGGGGCGCCGAGATCCTCGTCGCAGCGGCCGTAAATCACCAGGGCGTCTTGGTCGTAAGCTCGTCGGGACCATTCGCCGGCCAGACGCGTCTTGCCCACACCCGGCTCACCGGCGATCAGCACAGCGTTCGTGCCACCGGCGAGCACGTTTTGCCACCCGGAAAGCAGGCGGTCGAGTTCCAGCTCGCGTCCGACGAACGGCCCTGGGCCGCTCAGCACCGCAGGCAGGTCGGGACGGTCGATGGGCGCATCACCGACCGGGGCCTGGGCATTCGTCTCGGCGGCATCCAGCCGAAGTTCGAAAACGTGCTCTGGGCGGGCGAGATTCTTCAGCTGGCGCATCCCGAGGTCGGCGAGCACAACGTCGTCGCGCAGCGAATCAATGACCAACTCGGCGGTGGCACCAGAGCACAGGATCTGGCCCCCCACGGCCAGCGACCGCAGCCGGGCCGCACGGTTTACCGCCCGACCGAAGTAGTCGCCGTCGCGAAGCTCGACCTCGCCGGTGTGCAAGGCTACGCGGACGCGCATCGGCTCCCGCAGCGCCCACGGCTCCTCGAGGATCGCTTGTTGCAGCTCGATCGCGGCGGCGGCCGCCGCCGACGGCCGCTCGAAGACCGAGAACGTGGCATCGCCTTCGCCGCGGGTCTTGATCAGCCGCCCGCCACGGGACGTGACGACCTGTTCGACGAGCTCGTCGTGGCGCGCGAGTGCGAGTGCCATGGCGTCGGCGTCTGCCTCCCACGCGGCCGTCGATCCCTCGATGTCGGTCAGCATGAAGGTCACCGCGCGCGTGACTAGCGGAAGCTGTTGTCCAGCAGGCATTTGCAGCGCGGCGTCCTGCGCGACGATTGCGGCTTCGAGCTGCCGTAGGTTGGGTCCGGGGTCAACGCCTAGTTCCTCGGCGAGCAGGGTGCGCGCCCGCTGGTAGGCGCCAAGGGCCTCACCCTGCCTGCCGGCGCGGTAGAGGGCGAGCATCAGCTGGCTCCATCGCCGCTCACGCAACGGCGCGTCGGCCACCGCGGCCTCGAGTTCACCGATAATCTCCGCGGCTCGACCCGTCGCCAGCAGCGCGTCGGCGCGGTCCTCGACCAGCGCGGCATGGCCCTCGATCCATCGCGTCTTTTCCGAGGTTCCCCGCCGGCCATCAGGCAGTTCAGGGATTCCTCGCCAGAGGGCAAGCGCCTCCTCGAATCGGGCCACAGCTTGGCTGGTGTCGCCGGTTGCGGCGGCATCGCGCGCCAGTCGCGCCGCCGTCTTATAACGTGAGGCATCGACCTCGCTGTCGGCGAGCGTCCACCCCGCTCCTTCCGTCAGAACAACGCCGTCACCCAGAACGCGGCGCAACGAGGAGATATGAGTCAGCAAGGCCTTGACGGCTGTGCGTGGCGGATCTTCACCCCACAGCAGCTCGACGAGCGTGTCGGCCGAGACGACCGACCCGGCGTGCAAACCGAGCATCGTGAGGACGGCGCGAGCTTTGGCGCCCGGGATCGGGACGGGCACTCCGCCCCGCCGGACCTGGAGAGGTCCTAAAACCCCCAGTTCCACAGATGGAAGCGTAGTCACATCTGCGATCGTCGACGAGACAATTCAATACCTGGTCAAGATTTGGTAAAGCCATCGCGAGCGGAGCCTGGCTAACTTGAGTCGCGCCTGCCTAGTCTCGGCGGCGAGCAGCTATGCAAGCGCAATATTCAAGTCCTTCACATTTCAGCGGCCGGTCTGGGTTTCAGCACGACCGATGCTTGCTTGCTCGACGTTGAAAGACGAGGTACAAAGCACCTCCGCAAGCGGAACGCACCGGTAGGCACGTTATGCGAATCCGAGAATTACGTTATCATCTCCGAGTGTGACGGAGACGCTGGTCCGGCAGGAGCCGCGCTCGGGTGTGGTAGTACTCCGACTCAACCGTCCTGCCCGGTTGAACGCCGTCAATGCCGCCATGCAGGCTGAGCTCCTCGCAGCGTTGACAGCCCTG
>JAWVDZ010000260.1:0-4190 GCA_033856955.1 Gaiellales bacterium | reverse complement strand
ACGACGAGGCGCTGTACGCAGTCGAGGCGCGGACGCCGAACGGACACCCCGAGGTGGCCACGTTCCGCGACCTGGGATCCGTGCAGCTGCTGCTCTCGCTGCAGGGCGATCGCGGCGTCGAGCTGTTCTGCGATTCGACGCTCGGTCCGCTGGTCGCCCACGACCGCGAGCACGGCTCGGCGCTGGTCGACTCGCTGCGCGCATACATCGAGGCCAACGGCCGCTGGGCGGAGGCGGCGGCGGAGCTCTCGGTGCACCGCCACACACTGCGCTACCGGATGCGCAAGATCGAGGAGCTGACCGGCCGCGACGTCTCGTCGGCGGGCGACCGGCTCGAGCTGTGGCTCGCGCTGCGCGCTCACCAGCTGCGCACACCACGCACCGAACTGGAGCCTCTGTGGAAGCAGTAACGGAAAGCCTCGCGGCGTCTGGCGGCGTCGCGCTGGCTCAGGAGGCGATTCCGCGTCTTGCCCAGATTGACTGCGCATATGGGCTGCGACACGTCATCGCCTCCTGCTTGCGCGCCACTCGCCAGCCATCCACGATGCCTTCCGTCACCGCTTCATGAGTCGAGTCGCCGTGGTCGGCGCGGCCGGGATCATCGGCCCCGCCATCGTCGCCACGCTGGCCGAGTGTGAGGCGGTGGAAGAGATCCGCTGCCTAGACGTGAACGCCGAGGGCGCCCGCGCGGTGGCCGAGGCGCACGGCGGCGGCCGGGCGACAGGCGGCGGGCTCGACATCACCGACCGGGCGGCGGCGCGAACCGCGGTCGAGGGTGCGACGGTGCTGCTCAACACGGCCGCCTACCGGATCAACCTGGCGGCGATGGAGGTGGCGCTCGACGCGGGCGCCCACTATCTCGACCTGGGCGGGCTCTACCACGTCACCCGCGAGCAGCTCGCGCTCGACGCCCGGTTCCGCGAGGCCGGGCTGCTGGCGGTGCTGGGGATGGGCTCGACGCCCGGAAAGACCAACGTGATGGCGGCTCACGCCGTCGAGCGGCTGGGCGGCCGGATCGACAAGGTCGTTGTGGCCGCGGCCGGCCGCGATCCCAATCCGCCCGCCGGCCCGCTGGTCGCGCCCTATGCGGTGGAGACGATCCTGGACGAGCTCTCGATGCCGACCCCGGTCGTGCGGGGCGGCGAGGACGTGTTCCTGGAGCCGCTGACCGACGCCGGTACGGTCGAGTTCGGCGACCCCGTCGGCCCGGCTCCGACGATCTTCACGATCCACTCCGAGCAGGCCACCTTCGCGGAGAGCTTCGGTGCGTCCGAGGTCAGCTTCCAGCTCTCGCTGAACCCGGTGTTCCTGGACAAGATCCGGCTGCTCACCGACCTCGGCCTGGCCGGCACCGAGCCGATCGACGTCCGCGGCGACAGCGTGGTGCCGCGGCAGGTGCTGATCGCGCTGCTCGCGCAGCTGCCCAAGGCCTCGCCGTCCCACGAGGCGTTCGGCATCCACCGCGTCGAGGTGTATGGGGAGAACGGCGTCGCGGTGACGGAGTGCGTCACGCGCTCGGTCGAGCGGCTGTCGTTCGGCGGCGGAGTGCTCTCGACCGCCTGTCCGCCGGCGATCGTGGCCGACATGATCTGCCGCGGCGAGCTTGCTGACCGGGGCGTGCTGCCGTCGGAGCGGGCGGTGCCGTTCGCGCCGCTGTTCGAGCGGCTGGAGCGCTACGGCGTCAGCGTGCGGGACGCCTGACCAGGGGGGCGCCCTGGGTCAAGCCCCGGCCCGAATGGGCCGGGGCTTGACTGGCGATTATCCGAGTAGCTTCTTCACGCCGTCGAGGCGCTTCTTCAGGTCGCTGACCTCGCCGGCCTGCGACTTCATGGCCTCGGCCAGCGCATGCACGTTCTGTACCAGCGCGTGCGTGAGCGCGTCGATCTCCGACGCCGATGTCGAGACGGCGCGGGTGGCGCGCCTCCCGCCGCGACGTGCGGCGGCGGTCGCCGGCCGCTTGGCGCTCGAGACGCGACGCGCGCCTGCCTTGCCTTTGCGGAGCGAGCCGCCGGCGCGCTTGCGGGCGACTCGATAGTAGTTCGCGGCGACCGTGCCGGCCCGCCGGCCGCTGTCGGCCGAGATCTTCGCGAACGCCTCCGTGCGGTTCATACCCCCCGCGACCAGCTTCTCCACCTGGTCGAATATCTGCTCACCGATCTCTCCGGAACGGGGCAATTTTCACCTCATCGTCGAGTGACAGAACACCAACGCGGCGCACTCTACATGATGAAACGAATGTAGTGTTACCTTCGGGCGTCCCTATAACGTTTTATCAGGGCGTTCGTTGAAGAATCATGGGAAAGCTCCGGCGGCGGGTCGCTGAGAAGCTCGCCGGCGATCCGCTTCGCGAGCACCTTGCCCAGCTCGACTCCCCACTGGTCGAAGGAGTTGACGTTCCAGATCACTCCCTGGGTGAAGACGCTGTGTTCGTACAGCGCAACAAGCCTCCCCAGCGTGGCCGGCGACATGCGGTCGGCAAGAATCGTGCTGGTCGGGCGGTTGCCGTTGAACACGCGGTGGCGAGCCAGCTCGCCATGGGTGCCCTCGGCTTCCACCTGCTCGAGAGTCTTACCAAACGCAAGCGCCTCGGTCTGGGCGAAGACGTTCGCCATCAGCAGGTCGTGATGCTCGCCGAGCGGGTTGAGGCTGTTATAGAACCCGATGAAGTCACACGGGATCAACGGCGTGCCCTGATGGATCAATTGGTAGAACGAGTGCTGTCCGTTGGTGCCCGGCTCGCCCCAGAAGATGGGACCGGTCTGATAGTCGACGGCGGTTCCGTCGAGCGTGACGCTCTTACCATTGCTCTCCATCGTCAATTGCTGGAGATATGCCGGGAAACGCTTGAGATATTGTTCGTAAGGAAGCACGGCCACCGTTTGGGCGCCGAAAAAATCCGCATACCACACCGCGAGCAATCCCATCAGCACGGGAAGGTTGCGCTCCAGGGGCGCCGTGCGGAAGTGCTCGTCGATGGTATGGAACCCGGCCAGCATCTCGCGGAAGGCGTCCGCCCCGACGGCGAGCATGGTCGAGAGGCCGATCGCCGAGTCCATCGAGTAGCGGCCGCCGACCCAGTCCCAGAACCCGAACATGTTGTCCAGATCGATACCAAACGCGGACACCTGGTCGGCCGCGGTGGACACGGCCACGAAGTGCTTGGCGATGGCCGACTCGTCCCCCAGTCCGGCCACCGCCCACTCGCGGGCTGAGCGGGCGTTTGTCATCGTCTCGAGCGTCGTGAACGTCTTTGAGGCGATGATGAAGAGCGTCTCCTGCGGATCGAGATCTCGCACGGCCTCGGTCAGGTCGGTGCCGTCGACGTTGGACACGAAACGAAACGTCATGTCCCGCCTGCTCCAGTGACGCAGTGCCTCGTACGCCATCACCGGACCCAGATCGGATCCGCCGATGCCGATGTTGACCACGTTTCGGATCGGCCGGCCGCCGTGGCCGGTCCACTCGCCGGAGCGAACGCGGTGCGTGAACGCGGCCATCCTGTCGAGCACCTCGTGCACTCCCTTGACGACGTCCACGCCGTCCACCAAGATCGAGCTCTGCCGCGGCGCGCGAAGTGCCACGTGCAGCACGGAGCGATCCTCGGTGACGTTGATCCGCTCCCCTCTGAACATGGCCTCGATCCGCTCGCTCAGCCCGCGCTCACGGGCGAGCGCCACCAGCAGCCGCAGCGTCTCATCGGTGACGCGATGCTTGGAGTAGTCCAGCAACAGCCCCTCCGCCTCGGCCGTGAGCCGCTCGCCGCGGCCGGGATCCTGCGCAAACAGCTCGCGGAGGTGCACCTCGCCGACATCGGCGTGGTGTCGCTCCAGCGCCCGCCATGACTCCGTCTCCCGCAGCCCGCTCGCCATCGCCGCCTCACCTCCTCGAGTATCCAGGGCTGGGACCGTACCAATCAGACCGACCGATTGGTGTCGCCCGGTTGGTGTCAAACACTCATGAGGCGAGATTCATCTCGATGTGACGCATTCGTTACAGGTGAACGGCCCGGTTGAGCGAAACACCACCCCCACCCCAACTATTGGAGTCAAACACTCGTGAGGTCGCTGTGACCGTGGCGTGACACGTTCGATCCTGTTTGACTCCGCAAGCTTCGCCCCGTATCCTGTGCAGCACGATGCCGAGCCCAGCCACGTCCCAGGAGATGACCGCCCGCTGCCTCACCAGCGGGC
>JAWVDZ010000259.1:0-3501 GCA_033856955.1 Gaiellales bacterium | reverse complement strand
GCCCACGTCGCCCGCATGGGCCGCCTGATGTCGCCGGCCGCCGCCGGCCGGCAGCCGGATCAGGCCGCGGGCGGCGCCAGATCGGGTGCGAACTCGGGCAGGAACCGCCCGTCGCGGTAGATCAGCTCGCCGTCTGCGTGGATCTCGCCGCCCGAGCGCAGGTCGCAGACCATGTCCCAGTGCAGCGCCGAGGTGTTGGTGCTGCCGCTCTCCGGATATCCGGCGCCGACCGCCATGTGGCACGTGCCGCCGATCTTCTCGTCGAAGAGGATCTGCTTGGAGTAGCGCTGCACCTCGTAGTTGGTGCCGATCGCGAACTCGCCCAGGATCGAGGCGCCGTCGTCCATCGCAAGCATCTCGCGCAGCAGGTCGCCGCCGGACGCGGCCTCGCTCTTGACCACGCGGCCGCCCTCGAACCGCAGCCGCACGTCGTCCACCTCGCGGCCGCCGAAGATGGCCGGGTATGAGAACCGCACGTCGCCGGTCGTCTCGGTCTCGATCGGCCCCGTGTACACCTCGCCGTCGGGAAAGTTTCGGTCGCCGTGGCAGGGGATCCAGCGCCGGCCGGCCACGCCGAGGGTGATGTCGGTGTCCTCCCCCACCACCCGCATCGTGCGCACGTCCACCAGGCGATCGACGATCTGCTGGAGCTTGGCCGCGAACTCGCGCCACGCCGCGACGGGATCGGCCAGGTGCAGCCAGCCCGCGCGGTAGACGAAGTCCTCGTAGTCGTCCAGCGCCATATCGGCGTCCTGTGCGAAGGCCTCGCAGGGAAACGCGGTCACGCACCAGTTCAGCTCGCCCTCCGCCGAGCGGCGCATGTACAGGTCCATCAGCGGCCTTCGCGCCGACTGCGCGGCCGCCACCCGGCGCGGGTCGATGCCGGAGAGCTCGCGCGTGTTCCAGGCGGCGTGGATCGCGACGCGGACGTCGATCGCGGCCATCTCCGGCAGCGCCGAGGGGGCCAGGTAGGCCAGCTGCTCGTCGCTCGCGTTGCCCAGGAAGGCCGCCTGGGCGCCGGCCGTGGCGGGACGCACGCGCGGAATCGCGCCCAGCTCGAGCGCCGTCTTGACCAGCTCGAGAATCAGCGGCTCGGCCAGGGCCGGACCCTCGATCAGCATCAGCTGGCCCGGCTTGAGATCGAGCGAGTACTCGCAGATCACCCGCGACAGCCGCTGAACGCGAGCATCGATCACAGGAACCGCCCGTCCTTCGCCAGCAGCTCACCGTCGCCGAAGACCTCGCCGCCGTCGCGCAGGTCGCGGACGATGTCCCAGTGCAGCGATGATCGGTTGGTGCCACCCGCCTCCGGAAAGGCCGCTCCCAGCGCGACGTGGCAGGTGCCGCCGATCTTCTCGTCGAACGCGACGTTGCCGGTGCCCTGCTGGATCTCGTCGTTCATGCCGAACGCCACCTCGCCCAGCATCCGCGAGCCGTCGTCCATGTCCAGCATCCCGGTCAGGAACTCGGCGCCGCGCGAGGCCTCGTGGCGGACGACGCGGCCGTCCTCGAACCACAGCCGCACGCCCGCGAACTCGTGGCCGTGGTAGGTGGCGTCGAAGCTGAAGCTGATGTGCCCGCGCGTGGTCTCGTGACGCGGGCTGGTGAACACCTCGCCGTCGGGGAAGTTCTCTCGGCCGTCGGCGTTGATCCAGGTGCGCCCGCCCACCTCCACCGTCAGGTCGGTGTCCTCGGCCACGATCCGCAGCTCGTTGACCTCCGAGAGCCGCTCGATAGCGGCCGCCTGGCGGGCAGACTGCTCGCGCCAGAACGCGATCGGGTCGGGGTCGGAGACGTGGCCGGCGGCGTACACGAAGTCCTCGTAGTCCGAGAGCGCCATGCCGGCGTCCTGGGCGTGGGCCTGGGTCGGCAGCGTCACGCCGCACCAGCCGATCTCGCCGGTGGCCAGCCGCTCGAAGAAGCGATCGGTGAGCGCCCGCCTCGCCCGCGACCAGGTGGCCTGGCGGTCTGGAGCGACGCCGCTCATGTAGCGGGTGTTGGTGTCGGCCCAGATCGTGAGCGTCTTGTCAGGCGTCTCGGCGTCCAGCCGGTCGAGCTCGGTCACGGTCGTCAGCTGCGTTTCGGAGCCGTACCGAAGCAGCGCGGCTTCCACCGTGGGCAGCGTCGCGCGCACCAGCGGCTGGCCGCCGAGACGTGTGATCTCGGCCACCACCGCCGCGATGAACTCGTCGGAGCTTGCGGGACCCGAGATCCGCACCAGCTCGCCGGACTGGACATCGAGCGAGTAGCCGCAGACGATCTCGGCGAGTGATTGCTGGCGAGGATCGGGCACGACGGCAGAGGTTAGATGATCGATTCCACGAGCTGCGCAGCCCGCATCCCGTGGAATCAACCACCTAACGCGCGGCCAGCACCGCGTCGAGCAGCTTGCCGGAACCGAAACGGACAGGATCGTCTGCAGGCAGGCCGGTATCGCGTTCGGCGGCGGCGATCGCCGCGAGCGCCTCCTGCTCGGACAGGCGGTTGGTCTTGAGCGAGACGGCCACCACGTCCGCCGGGCGCACGTAGCGAGCCATCCGCTGGTAGTCGTCGATCAGCTGGGGCAGCGGCGGGATGGGAGGGCCACCCGGCATGTCGATGTGGGTGCGGCCCGGCTCGTGCACGAGCACCATGGCGTTCGCCGCGGATCCGTGCAGCAGGCCGAGCGTGACGCCGGAGTAGGCGGGGTGGCTGATCGAGCCCTGTCCCTCGATCCACAGCACCGCACCCGGCCCGGCCCGCTCGGCGCCCTCGAGCACCAGCCGCTCGGTCGCGCCGGCCACGAAGTCGGACACCACCTCGTCGACCGCGATCCCCCAGCCCGCGATCGCGATCCCGGTCTGGCCGGTGGGGACGAAGCCGCTGGCGATGCCGCGGCGCTGCGCCTCGGCGTCAAGCTCGAGGCAGACCGTCATCTTGCCCAGTGCGCAGTCGGAGCCCACCGTCAGCACGATGTAGCCGTCCACCCGCAGGTTGGCGCCGCTGGGCACGTCCAGCCCGGCCGGCGGGCGGCGCAGATCGCGGATGTCGACGCCGTGCTGCTGGGCGGCCGCGGCCAGCTCGGGATCGTCGCCGAGGAAGTCGTGCAGCCCGCTCTCGACCGAGAGGCCGGCCTCGATCGCGCGCAGGATGCTGTGGCGCCAGGCGTCCGGCAGACGTCCCCCGGCCGGCGCGATGCCGACCAGCAGCACGTCGGGCCGCAGCGCCAGCGCCTGGTTCATGCTCGCCACCACCGGCACGTCCGAGTCGAGCCCCGGCACGTGGTCGCGCACGCGGGTGCCGGCGCGGGTGGAGTCGATCACCGCCACCACCTCCTGGCTGCCATAGCGGAGCACGCCGGTGGCGGTCTTCGCGTCGTGCTCGCCGAAACCGCCCTCGGCCAGGATCGCGAGCCGGGTCATGGCCACGGCTCGAGGGGCGTCACGCCCAGCCCGGCCAGCGCGGACGGCAGCACCGCACCGTCACGCAACTCAAGGCCCTGGAAGGCGTCGTTTCGGTTCA
>JAWVDZ010000258.1:0-8986 GCA_033856955.1 Gaiellales bacterium | reverse complement strand
CTGACGACCTGCGTGTGGGTCGGCTTTCCCCAGGGCGAGATCTCGCTGGACGGCAAGCTGAACGGCCACGCCCCCTACGGCGGTGATCTCCCGGCAACGATGTGGCGCCAGTTCATGGAGCAGGCGTTCGCGCTCGAGCCGAAGGCGTTCCCGCCCGTGTACGACTGGCCGCTGCCCAAGTATCCCGTGCAGTGGATCCCGTTCCACTCGCAGTTCCCGACCTACGTCTCCTGCGGAACGGTCACGCCCACGACCGGGGCGAGCGGCGCGACCGTGACCGCCACAGGCTCCTGCCCGACCACGCCCAGCACCAGCACCGGCAGCAGCAGCAGCAGCGGCGGCGGCACGTCGAAGGGCAACGGCAACGGCAACGGCGGCGGCAACGGCGGGCCTCCCACCACCTGACAATGGCCACCGTCTCCCTGCTCTCCGTCGAGCGCGCTCTGGAGCTGATCCGCGACCACGCCCCGCGCATCGGTGCCGCCCGCCACCCGATCGGGTACCGGCTGGCCGGCCGCGTGCTGGCGGCGGACGTCGTCGCCACCGTCGACCTGCCGCCGTTTGCCACCTCGTCGATGGACGGCTACGCGGTGAGGGCGGCCGAGCTCGGTGGCGAGCCGCTGCCGATCGCATTTCGCATCGCCGCCGGCGACCGGCCGGGCGTGCTGCCCATGGGCAGCGCCGCCGGCATCGCCACCGGCGCGCCGCTTCCGGAGGGCGCGGATGCGATCGTGCCGATCGAGGATGCCGAGGAGCGGGACGGCCTGGTGGCGGAGCCGACAACTCCGGGAGCCTGCATCCGGCGCGCCGCGGAGGACGTCGCCGCCGGCCAGACGCTTGCCCGGGCCGGAGACGTGCTGACGCCGGCCCTGCTGGCCGCGATCGCTTCCGCCGGCGCTGACACCGTCGAGGTCTGCGACCGGCCGCGGATCGCGGTGCTCGCCACCGGCAGCGAACTGGCGGCGCCCGGGCTTCCGCTCGAGCCCGGTCAGATCTACGAGTCCAACGCCATTTCGATCGCCGCCCAGGCGGTGCGGGCGGGGGCGGAGGTGACGACGGCCGCGATGGTGATCGACGACCGCGATGCGACCGAGGCGGCGTTCGCCGCGGCGATCGCGGACGCCGACCTGGTCGTCTCGTCAGGAGGCGTCTCGGTTGGTCCACACGATTACGTCAAGCCGGCGCTCGATGCCCTGGGTGTGCGCGAGGTGTTCTGGCGCATCGCCCACAAGCCGGGCAAGCCGCTCTGGTTCGGCGTTGCCGGCGACGGCACACCGGTGTTCGGCCTGCCCGGAAACCCGGTTTCGAGCCTGGTCTGCTTCGAGCTGTTCGTGCGAGCCGCGCTCGTCGCGATGCAGGGTGTGGCACCCCGGCCGCGGCCGCGAGCGCGGCTGGCCACACCGGTTCGGCGGCTGGCGATCCGCGACCACGCGGTGCGCTGCCGGCTGGTTCCGGGAGCGGAGGGCATGGAGCTCCATGCGCAGGACGCGCAGGAGTCACACCTGATCGTGCATGCCGCAGCGGCCGACGCGATCGCCCTGGTCTCGGCCGGCACCGGCCACACAGAGGCCGGCGCGATCGTCGAGTACCTGCCGCTCTAGCGAATTATTGGAGTCAAAGCATTGCTGTGCTGCCGACGAAAGATCGGCACACATTCGTGACGTCTTCGTCGCGTGGTTGAGCCGATCTCCAGCCGCGGCCAATTATTGGAGTCAAACGCCTGTCGTGCCGGAGCGGGGAATCGTCGCAGTCTTGTGACGACTCGGCCGGGTCGATCAGAGCGTGTAGGAGCCACCGTCGCCGGGCAGAGTGACAGAGACTGCGCGGGCGAAGATGATGTAGCGGTGCGAGGCGCTGTAGATCGGGTGGCAGGCCGAGAGCACGAGCCGTTCGTAGCCCTGCGGCTTGATGATCGACCAGTCGTTGTTCACCACGATCTTGTGCATCTCGACCTTGTAGTGGAACGTGGCGTAGGGCATCTCGAGGTCGATGAAGTCGCCATCGCGGATCTCGTCGATGTGACGGAACCAAGCGCCGTAGGTCGTGCGGTGGCCGGCGATCGCGACGCTTCCGCCCAACCCGGGGAAGGGCGTGTTCATGTAGTGGCCGGGCCCCTTGCTGAGGTCGGCCTCGATGCCGGCCGTGGTGCCCTGCACGACCACCACCTTGGAGAGCCCGATCCGCCCGATCGTCAGTCGGCCGAACGCGTGTCCCTCCTGGAGCGACTTGGAGAAGGCGACGGCGTCCTTGTGCACGAGGGCCTTGGCCGCCGCGGTGTCGGCGGGCGGCGTGTTGATGATGAACTGCCGCTGCTGGCTATGGAACTCGCTGGTCAGCGCTCGCTGCTGCCAGTGCGCCCACAGCCACGTGACGGGATCGCCCCAGGCCAGGATCACCCCGGCATACAGCAGCACGCAGACGCCCAGCGCGATCAGCGCGTTGCCCAGCCGTCGCGTACGTCTGCCGCGCGGCTTGGCGGGCGTGCCCTCCGCCATGGTGCGAGTTGCCATGCCTCAGTTATACCCGCGTTTTGGCGGATGCGCTGGCCCATAGCGCCCGGCGATCAGCGCCGCCACCTGGCTGGCGGAGGCCCCGGCAAGCGCGAGGCAGGCCGCGATCACCGGCGACAGATAGCCGCTTGCGATCATCGCCAGCATCGCTCGTGGGGTGGACAGCCCGAGGTGGAACCGTGTCGCATATTCGAATACGAGCAGGGCCGGCCCCAGCATCCCGAGCAGATAGACGACGACCATGAAGCGGCGTCCCAGCCGAGCCGCGGTCGGCAGCAGCAGCCACAGGTGGGCGGCCGGCAGCACCAGGATCAGCGCGAACGGGTTGGTCGCTGAGAGCAGCGCCGAGGCGAACCCCACCCCCAGCAGTCCTGCCGCCAGGCCGCCGGTGCGCTCGGCGGCGGTGACCGTGAACGGTGGGCCGGGCGCGATCCGTGGCCGGCCCACGAAGCGCCACACCACGACGCCCACCAGCAGCGCCAGCAGGATGCCCGTCCACGAGATGCCAATCCGGTTCGCCTGCGGCGCGACCGCCAGGCCGGAGGCCAGGTTGCCCGGCAGCACCGGCAGGATCCACAGCGTCGCCAGCCCCATCGCCCACGCCAGGCTGCGCCAGGCCAGAGCCGCCACCGCCGGCGACAGCGTGATCTGGCGCCGGCGACAGCGCGCCGCCATGTCCAGCATGCAGGCCAGCGCCGGGCCGAGCAGCGCCACCAGCGCCACCTCCGCCAGCCAGCCGCGCACCGTGCGCGAGCCGACGAATATCGCCGGGCGGCCGCCCGGCTCGATCGCCGTGGCGCCGTCCAGCTGGACGACAAGGTTCGTCGCAGCGTCGCCCACCTGGCCGAGCTGGTCGGGGTCGAGGCTGGTGACCGCGGCCGAGGGATCCGGCGGGGAGCCGGCGGTGAGCGTGATCGCCGGCACGCCTCGCGCCAGCAGCGGCCCCTGCTCGTTCAGCGCGTACGGAATCGCCAGTCCCGAGAGCTGGTCGAGCAGGCCGGGCACGACCGGCGAATGGCCGGTGACGCGGGTGATCACGCTGCGGGCGGTGCGAAACAGCGTCGGCGAGGTGCCGCGGGCGGTGTCCGGCCGGATCACGATCCTGATCGGCGACCCCTGCACCGCCGACACCGAGTCCAGCACCACCGCCGCCTCGATCCGCGGCGCAAGCGGCGAGTGGGCGGCGAAGTAGGCCGCGCCCTGGCCGCCGCTGGTGCCGCCGTCGGTGGAGACGAGCACGATCCCGCGCTCGCGGGTCAGCGGCTGCAGCTGCTTGGCCAGCTCGAGCATCACGCCGGTCGCCGAGGCGTTGTCGTCAACCCCGTTTCCGACCGCGTCGTGGTGCGCGAACACGGCGATCAGCTGGTGGCGGCGGCCGGGCAGGTATCCGATCACGTTTCGCAGCGGCACGTTCGGCTGGTCGGGCAGGTCGGCCGCGAAGTTCTGCACCGCGATCTGATAGCCGGCCTTGGCCAGCTGCCCGCGCACGTAGTTGGCGGCGGCCAGGTCGCCGTCGCCGCCCGGTGACCGGTCACGCGGCAGCGAGAGCATGAAGGCGGCCGTGGTCGCAGCGGCGCTGCCGTCGAACTGGGCCAGCGGTTCGGCGGGCGGCGGCGGCAGCGCCGGCTCGCTCACTGCCAGCGCCGCGACCAGCACCGGCACGAGTGCGACCACGGCCAGCAGACGGTAGAGCGGCCACGAGACGAGCGGCCTGCGTGGGTGGGCACGGCGGCGCGGCACGCGCCCTTATAGCACGGCGGCAGGTCCAGCCCGCCGTCCAACTACGATATGAGCGTGTCGATGGACGCAACCATCCTGCTTGTGGACGACGAGGAGTCGATCCAGAAGCTGCTCACCTACCCGCTCGAGCGGGAGGGCTACCGCGTCATCCAGGCCCGCGACGGCGAGGAGGCGCTGCGCCGTTTCGCGGAGTTTCCGATCGACCTGGTGGTGCTGGACGTGATGCTGCCGAAGCTGGACGGCCTCGAGGTGTGCCGGCGGCTGCGCACAACCTCGACGGTGCCGATCATGATGCTGACGGCGCGCGACGACGAGGTGGACAAGGTGCTGGGTCTGGAGCTGGGGGCGGACGACTACATCACCAAGCCGTTCTCGATCCGCGAGTTCAGAAGCCGCATCCGGGCGATGCTGCGGCGGGCAACGCTGCTCTCCGAGCGTCGCGTCTCGGATGACGCGACGATCTCGATCGACGGCCTGGTGATCGACCCCGTCAAGCGCACGGTGATGGTGGACGGAGCGGCGGCCGAGCTGACCTACGTCGAGTTCGAGGTGCTGCGCACGCTGGCCACCCACCCCGGTCGCGTCTACAGCCGCCAGGCCCTGCTGGAGGCGGTGTGGGGCGGGTCGGCCTATCGCGAGCCGCGCACCATCGACGTGCACATCCGGCACCTGCGCGAGAAGCTCGAGAGCGATCCCGGCGAGCCGTCCTTCATCCTCACGGTGCGCGGCGCGGGCTACCGCTTCCGCGACACCGCCGCGGCACCCGTCCCGCCGTGAGGTCTCTGCGGCTGCGCCTGATCGCCGTGCTGGCGGCGGTGGTGGTGACCGCGATGGGCGTGGTCTTCCTGTACGTCGTGCCGACGCTGCGCGACAACCTGATCAACGAGCGGCTCGACCGACTGGAGGCGGTGGCTCACTCGGAGCAGGCCAAGGACAGGTCGCTTCGCAACGCCATCAAGAACGGCAACTTCGAGGGCGCTCGCGCGAGCCTGGTGCGGATCAGCCGGCTGGCGAACGCCCGCGTCGGCATCTTCCAGGTGATCGGCGACTCGGTCTATGACACCAGCGTCAGCGACCGGGCCGGGGTCACCCGCAACGATCCGGTCGTTCGGCGGGCGGTGAGGGAAGGGTTTGCCCGTGGGCGCGGCGGCGGCGATCTGGTGGTCGCCTTCCGGCTGCGAAACGCGCCCGGCGGCGTCGTGGCGCTGAGCCAGCAGGTGACGGACGTCAACGAGACCGCCGACCTGGTCGAGCGGAGGATCCTGATCGCCGCCGCTCTGGCGCTGCTCGTGGCCTCGCTCGTGGGATGGGCGGCGGCGCACGCCGTCACCCACCGGCTGGCCCGGCTGGAGCGCGGCGCGACGCGCATCTCGCTGGGCGAGTTCGGCACGCCGATCGGTGACGAGTCACCCGACGAGCTGGGGCAGCTGGCGCGGGCCTTCGACCTGATGCAGACCCGCCTCGACCGCGCCGACCGGGCGCGCAGGGAGTTCGTCGCCAACGCCTCCCACGAGCTGCGGACGCCGCTGTTCTCGCTGGGCGGCTTCCTCGAGCTGCTGGACGACGAGGACATCGATGACGACACGCGAGCCGGGTTCCTGCGCGAGATGCGCGAGCAGGTCAGCCGCCTGACGAAGCTGGCCACCGACCTGCTCGACCTGTCCCGGCTGGACGCCGACGCCGTCCAGGTGCAGCACGAGCCGATCGACCTGGCCGTCACCGCCCGCGGCCTGGTGCGCGAGTTCCGCGGACTGGCGGCCGGGCACGGCAGCCGTATATCGCTGGTGCGGTCGACCGGTGAAGTGCCGCATGCGGTCGGCGACGAGCAGCGCGTGCAGCAGATCGGCCGCGCCCTGCTGGACAACGCGATCCGGCACAACCCCAACGGCATCCAGGTGCGGGTCGCGGTCACCGCGGTGGATGGCGTGGTGCGGCTGGAGGTGAGCGACGACGGCCCCGGCATCGCTGCCGAGGACGCCGGTCACCTGTTCGAGCGCTTCTACCGCGGCGAGACCAGCAGCGCGGCCGGCAGCGGCCTCGGCCTGGCGATCGCGCGCGAGCTGGCCGAGCGGATGGACGGCCGGCTGGAGCTGGAGTCGAGCGAGGGCAGTACCCGGTTCGCGCTCAGCCTGCCGTCGGAACCGGCCTGATGATCGATCATCTAGCGTACAGCGATGCGATCCGCCCCATTCGCCGCAGCCGTGGGCTTCGCCGCCGGCGTGGTGGCGGCCATCGCGACCGTCGCGATCGCGGCATCCAGCGGCGCGTTCGACGGCTCGACCACGGTGGTGCAGAGCTCGCTGCCGACGGTTTCGCCCCAGCCCGTCACCGTCGGTACGTCGACCGGCGGCATCGACCCGGGCTCGATCTACCGCAGCCGGATCGACGGCGTGGTCACGATCGCGTCGGTGTTCCCGGACAGCGAGGCGGGCGGCAGCGGCTTCGTGGTCAGCAACGACGGGCTGATCCTGACCAACGCGCACGTGGTCACCAACTCGGCCGACCCCGGCGTGCAGCCGAAGGACGTGAAGCCGGCCGAGCACGTCTACGTGCGGTTCAGCGACGACGACCAGGTGGACGCAACGATCGTCGGATACGACCTGTTCGCCGACGTGGCCGTGCTGCGGGTGACCGACCCGAACGTGAAGCTGGTGCCGGTGCCGCTGGGCAACTCGTCGAAGGTGAAGGTCGGTGAGCCGGTGGCCGCCATCGGCAGCCCGTTCCTGGAGGCCGGCTCGCTCTCGGTGGGCGTGGTGTCGGCGATCAACCGCTCGCTGGCCAGCGGCACGGCGTTCCAGATCCCGGGTGCGATCCAGACCGACGCCGCCATCAACCACGGCAACTCGGGCGGCCCGCTGTTCAACGCCGCCGGCGAGGTGATCGGCATCAACGCCCAGATCCAGTCGACCAGCGGTGGCGGCGAGGGGGTCGGGTTCGCGGTGCCGATCGATCTCGCCGAGCGCGCGATGAAGCAGCTGGTCGAGACCGGCCACGTCGCCTACGGCTGGCTGGGGGTGCGGCTGGGCACGATCACGCCTGCGGTCGCCGACCAGTTCAACCTGTCGGTCACACAGGGCGCGCTGATCGAGGAGATCACGCCCGGCGGCCCGGCCCAGCAGGCCGGGCTGGTGGTGGGCGACAAGGTCGAGCACTTCCAGGACAGCAGCCTGCGCCCCAGCGGCGACGTGATCGTCTCGGTGGACGGCGTGGCCGTGATCAGCTCCGATCAGTTCGTGCGGCTGGTCGCGACGCGGGATCCGGGCGAGGTGCTGCACCTCAAGGTGGCGCGGGACGGACACACGCGGATGGTGGATGTGACGCTGGGTACGCGCCCGCTTTAGATGGTTTCCACGAGCTGCGCGGCACACATCCCATGGAACCAACCATCTAGCCCTGCCAGCGGGTCCATCCGGCCAGATGTTCTAGGGTGAAGACCGATGCAACGCGTCAACGTCGGACACAAGTCACTGGTCGATTACGCCTCCATCGTCGGCCGCTCGCTGGCAGACGAGATCCGCACGCTGGCCGAGCCGCTTCGCGGCCGCCGCATGCTGCACCTCTCGGCGACCGCCTTCGGCGGCGGCGTGGCCGAGATCCAGTACACGCTGATCCCGCTGTTGAACGACATCGGGATCGAGACTGAGTGGCGTGTGATCCACGGCCGCGACGAGTTCTTCGACGTCACGAAGACCATCCATAACGGGCTCCAGGGCAACCCGCAGGGGCTGACCGAGGAGCAGAAGGAGGTCTTCACCCGCTACAACCAGCTGAACGCGGACGCGCTGACCGACGCCGACGAGTGGGACATGATCGTCGTCCACGACCCGCAGCCGGCCGCGATCCGCTCGATGCTCACCACCTCGCGGCCGAAGTGGGTGTGGCGCTGCCACATCGACCTCTCCACGCCAAACCCGGACGTGCTCGACTTCCTGCTGCCCTCGATCGCGTCCCACGACGCGCTCATCTTCCACATGCATGAGTACGTCCCCGACGCGCCGGCGCTGAAGGGGCATGCGGTCATCTGGCCGCCCGCGATCGACCCGCTGGCGCCGAAGAACATGGCGTTGGCGGCCGAGGACGCGGCCTACATCATCGAGCAGTTCGGCATCGATCCGGGCCGGCCGATGATGCTCCAGGTCTCGCGCTTCGACCCGTGGAAGGATCCCTGCGGCGTGATCGAGGCCTACCGGGCCGTGAAGCAGGTCCACCCCGGCATGCAGCTCGCGCTGGTGGGATCGATGGCGCACGACGACCCCGAGGGCTGGGAGTTCTACAACCAGACCGTCGAGTTCGCGGACGACGACCCCGACGTTCACATCCTCAGCAACCTGAACAACGTCGGCGCCGTCGAGGTGAACGCGTTCCAGGTGAACGCCGCCGTCTGCCTCCAGAAGTCGATCAAGGAGGGCTTTGGCCTGACCGTCTCGGAGGCGCTTTGGAAGGCGCGCCCCATGATCGGCGGCCGGGTGGGCGGAATCGTCACTCAGATCGAGGACGGCGCCAGCGGCTACCTCGTCTCGTCGCCCCAGGAGTGCGCCGAGCGGACGCTCGAGATTCTCGCCGATCCCCAGCGTGCCCGTGAGATGGCGCTGCGCGGCAAGGAGCACGTTCGCCGCCACTTCCTCACCCCGCGGCTGATGCGAAACTGGCTCGCGTTGATGCATCACCTGGACGGCGAGACGGTCGAGCTCGACCTGCACAGCGCCCGCGTCTGACGGCTGATCCCGGGAAACCGC